>QKGW01000120.1 GCA_003250275.1 Alphaproteobacteria bacterium | reverse complement strand
CGTTCGTGGCGGGCGCGCAGGAGCGGACGGTCGAAAAGCGGAGTCTGCGTTTCCATGTCAGCACACATATGGCGCGTCATCGGGGGAAACGCAAAGCTCCGATTGAGGTGTTTGCGCGGTTGCGGCACTCTCTCAGAATCATGCGCGCATCTTCCGCCTCGCCGTCGTGGTTGCGCCGCGGCCTCGCGCTCGCCGCGCGCGCCGTGCTGCCCGAGCGCTGCGCCTGCTGCGGCGCGGCGGTGGCGGGCGTGGGCGCGCTCTGTCCCGAGTACTTCGCCGGTCTGCGATTCGTCGCCGGGCCGGTTTGTCCGCGCTGCGGCTGGCCCGAGGCCGGGCTTTCGGCCTGTCCGCACTGCAAGCCGGGGCCGATCCGGCGGCGGCGCTTCGCCCTCGTCTACGGCGACACCGCGGCCGAGCTGATCCGACGCTTCAAGTACCGCGACCGACCCGAGCTCGCGCCGCGTCTCGCGCACTGGATGGCGCGCGCGGGCGTCGACCTGCTCGCCGAAACCGACCTGATCGTGCCGGTGCCGATCCATTGGACGCGGCTATTCCAACGCCAGTACAACCAGTCCGCCGAGCTTGCCCGCCGCCTCGCGGCGCTTTCGGGGCGGCGGTGCGATCCGCGCGCACTCGTCCGGGTGCGCGCCACGCCGCCGCAGGCGCGCCAGAGTTCGCTCGGCCGCCGCCGCGCCAACGTCGCCCGCGCGTTCCGCGCGCGGCGCGATCTCTCCGGGCTTGCGGTGCTGCTCGTCGACGACGTGCTCACCACCGGCGCCACCGCGGACGCCTGCGCCGAGGCGCTGCTCGCCGCCGGGGCGGCCTCGGTCGATCTTCTCACCGTCGCCGCGGCGGACGATGCCACCGCTTGATTTCGCGCCGGGTTTGCCTCACATCGGTTCACTGGCTTGAGTGATTGGAGGCACGGCGAGAATGCCGAATATCGAGATTTACACCACCCGGATCTGTCCGTACTGCGTGCGCGCCAAGGCGCTGTTCAAGCGCAAGGGCGCGAATTTCACCGAGATCGACGTGTCGACCGACGACGATCTGATGGGCAAGATGATCGAGCGCGCCGGGGGCCGCATGACGGTTCCGCAGATCTTCATCGACGGCAAGCACATCGGCGGCTGCGACGATCTGTACGAGCTCGATTCGGCCGGGGGGCTGGACCCGCTTTTGGCGTCGTGATATCTCCCCCCGGTTTGACGACCGACCGGAGACCGAGAGAATGAGCGCTTTCGCCGTAGCCTGCCTGCAGACCAACAGCAGCGACGACATGGCCGCCAACGTCGCAACGGCGCTCGGCCTTGCCGAGCAAGCCGTGGAGGCGGGCGCCGATCTCATCCTGATGCCCGAGAACGTCTCGATGATGACCTGGGGCACGGAGGCGATCATCGCCGCCGCGCGGCCGCCGGAAGCCCATCCGGCGCTTGCGGCGTTCCGGGATTTCGCCAGGAAGCGCCAAGTCTGGCTGCACTGCGGCACCCTCGCGGTGCCGAGCGCCAACGGCAAGGTGCACAACCGTAATTACGTCGTCGATCCCGAGGGCAACGTCGCGGCGGTTTACGACAAGCTGCACATGTTCGACGTCGACCTCGGCAACGGCGAGGTCTACGCCGAGAGCCGCACCTTCGAGCCCGGCGACCGCGCCGTCGCCGTCGACCTGCCGTGGGGCCGCCTCGGCCTTTCGGTGTGCTACGACCTGCGCTTTCCTTATCTCTATCGCGCGCTCGCGGGCGCGGGCGCGGATTTCCTCGCGATTCCCGCGGCGTTCACCAAGCCGACCGGCGAGGCGCACTGGCACGTGCTGATGCGCGCGCGGGCGATCGAGACCGGCTGCTTCGTCTTCGCACCGGCGCAGACCGGCGTGCACGTGCGCGGACGCAAGACCTACGGCCATTCTCTGATCGTCTCGCCGTGGGGCGAGGTGCTCGCCGACGGCGGCGAGGAGGTCGGCTTCGTGATCGCCGACATCGATCCCTCCGAGGTCGACGCCGCGCGCGGCAAGGTGCCCTCGCTCTCGCACACCCGCAGCTTCGGCGCGGTCGAGCTGGGAGCCGGCGCGGACGTCCGCGCATGATCCGCTTCGCCCTCAAATGCGCCTGCGGGCATCGCTTCGAATCGTGGTTCCGCGACAACGCGGCGTGCGAGGAGCTGATGGCTGCCGGGCATCTCACCTGTCCCGCCTGCGGCGGCGGCCCGGTGAGCAAGGCGCCGATGGCGCCCTTCGTCGCCTCCGCCCGCAGCGCCGAACGCGCCGAAACCGAGGCGAAGCTCGACGAGCGCCTGCGCGCCGCGCTGATCAAGCTGCGCGACGCGGTGGAAAGCAGCTCGGAGAACGTCGGCACGGCGTTCGCCGAGGAAGCCCGCAAGATCCACTACGGCGAAGCCCCCAAGCGTGCGATCTACGGAGACGCTACTTCGGAAGAGATCGAGGAGTTGACCGAAGAGGAGGTCGAGTTCTCACGTATCCCGTGGCTTCCGAAGGGGAACTCCTAATCGACGCCGAATTTTTGGGCAGCGAGCGGTTGCATTGTCGGGAAGCGGACATTCCGACTCTGCGGAAGCGCATTCGCTTTCCTTCTCCTTACCTCGTATAAATCTCATCTCCTTCTTATCCGTGTAGGAGCTATTCGGCTTTTACTGGAAGAGTTGTGTGTTATGCTGCCTCGGCAGGTCGCCAAACGCGGCCAGGTCCGCGGGAGGGGGGCGGGCGCATGGTTGGGAAGCGGGGCTTCCGGCAGAATTCGATCGGATACCGCCAGGCGCGTGCAATCGTGGTTGCCGCGCTCGCGGTCGGCTGTATCGCCTTCCTCATCCAGTTTTCCATGCTCTCGATCGCCGCGCGCCAGACTTTGAGCGAGCGCGAATTCCAGATTCTTTCGGTGGCCGAGGAGACCGCCGTGACCGCACTGGCGGAGCGCGACGCCGCGCTCGCCCGCGAGATGCTGCGGAGCGTGCTGCGCGTCACCGGCGTAACCGAGGCGCGCCTCCTCGATGCCGACGGCGTGATCTTCGCGCGCGAAACCGGTTATCTCCTCGAAGCCCCGTCGTCGCCTCTGGAGCGCTGGGTCGCCGGGGTGTTTCTCGGCGAGCACGCGACCATCACCCATCCGTTGTGGACCGAGCCCGGCGTCGGGTCGCCGGCGGTCGGCGCGCTTGAGGTCGAATTCTCGCTCGACCACGACATCGCGCTCTACCGCCACGTTCTGCTCGCCAGCCTGATCGCGACGATCCTCGGGGCGCTGATCGTCGGCGCGGTGGTGGCGGCGCTCTGCCATGTTTTCCTCACCCGGCCGATCCTCTCGATCTCGCGGCAGGTCGCGGAGGTCGACACCGACGCGCCGCGCGGCAATCTTCTCACCATTCCGCGCGGCCATCGCGACAGCGAACTCGGCGCGGCGGTGCAGCGCATCAACATGATGCTGATGCAGCTCGGTGCGGCGCAGAACGCGCTCAAGCGGATGACCACCCGCGATACCTCGACCAACCTGCCCAACCGCATCCTCACCGTCGAGCATCTCCGTGCCGTCGCCGAACGCAGCGGCAGCGGCAACGTGGTGGCGGTGCTCGCGGTGCTGATGGACCGCCTCGACGACTTCAAGGATCTGTTCGGCCACGACAAGGTCGACGAGATGGTGCTCGACCTCGCCGGACGCCTGCTCGAACTCGTCGAGTCCGGCACATTCGTCGGGCGCGTCGGCGCCGATTGCTTCGCCCTGGTGATGGAGGGGCTGGAGAGTTCCGATGCGGCGGAGGAGGCGGCGCGCCGTCTCGTCGACGCGCTGATGCATGGTGCCGACGAACCGCTCGACGCGGTACGGTCGTCGGTGGTGGTGGGGATTGCCTGCCTGCCCGAGCACGGCGCCGACGCCTCGGACCTGCTCCGCAAGGCGGTGGCGGCGACCGCCAGCGCGCGGCGGCGGCCGCTGGTGCGTTGGGCGTTCTTCGAGGACGGCCCGTCGGAGCTCGCCCACCATCGCCTGATGCTCGAAAGCCAGCTCCATCAGGCGCTCGACCTCGGCGAATTCGACCTCCATTACCAGCCGCAGTTCAGCGCGCGCGGCGTCGTCACCGGGGCGGAGGCGCTGCTGCGCTGGCGCTGCAACGGCGAGCTGGTGATGCCGGGCGCGTTCGTCGAGGTGGCGGAGGACACCGGCTTGGTGGTGCCGATCGGCGACTGGGTTCTCGAAGAGGCGTGCCGCACCGCCGCGCGCCTGCGCGACATCTCGCTCGACATCCGCATCGCGATCAACGTCTCGCCGCAGCAGCTCGAGGACGGTGGCTTCGTCGGCCGCGCCGCCGCCGCGTTCGAGCGCTACGGCGTGCCGCCGAGCCAGATCGAGATCGAGATTACCGAATATACCCTCGCGATGGAGCGCGGCCCGGTGCTCGACCGCCTGCGTGCGCTGCGCGCGATGGGCGTGCGGATCGCGCTCGACGACTTCGGCACCGGCTATTCGAGCCTCGCCTACCTGCGCCGCTTCCCCGTCGACGTGCTCAAGATCGACCGCGGCTTCGTCACCGACATCCCCGACGACGTGGCGGTGCCGTCGACCATCCTCACCCTCGCCGACAAGCTCGGGATGATCTGCGTCGCCGAGGGGATCGAGACGGTGCCGCAGCGCGACTGGCTGCTCGCCAACGGATGCGACACCTTCCAGGGGTTCCTGTTCGGGCGGCCGATGCCGCTCGAGGCGTTCATCGACCGCTTTGCCGCGCCCTCAGGCGTCGTCGATCTAGGGTTTCACCGTACAGGCCATGTAATTGACTGAGAGATCGTCGCTCGCGCGCCAGGCGTCGCGCAGCGGATTGTAGGTGAGCCCGGTGAACTCGGGCTCGGCGAGCCCCGCCGCGCGCAAGTCGTGAGCGAGCTCCGAGGGCTTGACGAAGTCGCGCCAGTCGTGGGTGCCGGCGGGCAGCCAGCGCACCACGTATTCCGCGCCGATCTTCGCCATCATCAGGCTCTTGACCGTGCGGTTGAGGGTCGCGAGGCCGATGAAGCCGCCGCTTTTGAGCGGGCGCGCCGCGGCCTTGAGGAAGAGCGCGCGGTCGGGCACGTGTTCGACGACTTCGAGCGCGAGCACCACGTCGAACTGCGCGCTCTCGGGCAGGTCTTCGGGCTTCATCGCGCGGTAGTCGATGTCGAGACGCATCCGCTCGGCGTGGTTGGCGGCGGTCTTGACGTTCTTCTCCGAGGCGTCGATGCCGGTGACGGCAAAGCCCATGCGCGCCATCGGCTCGGCGATCAGCCCGCCGCCGCAGCCGATGTCGAGCAGGGTCAGCCCTTCGAACGGGCGATCGAGGGTTTCGTCGCGGCCGAAATGCGCGGCGAGGCGGGACTTGAGCAGGGCGATCCGCACCGGGTTGAACTTGTGCAGCGGCTTGAACGGCCCTTCGAGTGCCCACCAGGTGTCGGCGAGCGCCGAGAACTTCGCGATTTCCGCGGGATCGGCCGATCCCTGTTGCGTCTCGGTTTTCGCTTTGGTGGTCATCGCTGTACCCTTGCGTAAGAGGATGCGGACCGAGTATGAAGAACCTGCCGGTGACGAGGCAAGCCGGTCCGTTTACATGGCTTTGGGGGAAGGCCCCGGCCGCGCCCGCCTGATGCGGTGCGTGGCGAGGAACAGAGATAGCGTGTCATGGCCCGTATTGTCCAAAAATTCGGTGGGACGTCGGTCGCGAATATGGAGCGCATCCGTAACGTCGCCCGGCTGGTGAAGAAAGAAATCGACGCCGGCAATCAGGTGGCGGTGGTGCTCTCGGCGATGTCCGGCGTCACCAACCAGCTCGTCGCCTATTGCGAGGAAGCCAACCCGCTCTACGATACCGCCGAATACGATGCGGTGGTGTCGACCGGCGAACAGGTGACCGTTGGTCTGTTGGCGATTCTGCTGCAGGGGATGGGCCTCAAGGCGCGCTCCTTCGCCGGCTGGCAGATCCCGATCCACACCGACGACGCGCACGGCAAGGCGCGCATCGTCGAGATCGACACCGACGACCTGATCGGACGCATGAACGCGGGCGAAATTCCGGTGGTCGCAGGCTTCCAGGGCATCGGCTCGGATGGCCGCGTCACCACGCTCGGCCGCGGCGGCTCGGATACCTCGGCGGTGGCCCTCGCGGCGGCGCTCAATGCCGACCGCTGCGACATCTACACCGATGTCGACGGCGTCTACACCACCGACCCGCGCATCGTGCCGAAGGCGCGCAAGCTGCCGCGCATCACCTATGAGGAAATGCTCGAAATGGCGTCGCTCGGCGCCAAGGTCCTGCAGACCCGCTCGGTCGAAATGGCGATGAAGTACCGCGTCAACCTGCAGGTGCTGTCGAGCTTCGAGGACATTCCCGGAACCCTGGTTTGCGACGAGGAAGACATCGTGGAAAAGGAAATCGTGAGCGGCATCGCCTACAGCCGCGATGAGGCCAAGGTCACCATCCAAGGGGTGAAGGATCATCCGGGCATCGCTGCGGCGCTGTTCGGTCCGCTCGCCGCGGCCAACATCAACGTCGACATGATCGTGCAGAACGTCTCGGAGGAGGGTCACACCGACATGACCTTCACCGTGCCGCGCAGCGATCTCGGCCGCGCGCTCAAGGTGCTCGAGCAGGTGCGCGACGTGGTCGACTACCGCGACCTCAGCCACAGCGACACCGTGGTCAAGCTCTCGGTGATCGGCGTGGGGATGCGGACTCATGCGGGCGTCGCGCAAAAGATGTTTTCGGCGCTCGCGGAACGCGGCATCAATATCCTCGTGATCAGCACCTCGGAGATCAAGGTCAGCGTCCTGATCGAAGAGGAATATACCGAGCTGGCGCTGCGCGCCCTGCATACCGCTTACGGGCTCGACGCGCGCTAAGGGAAAACCCCGTCCGCCGCCCAGGATTGCTCGGGCGGCGGAGGCTATCATCGATTTTCAACGGCGGACGGCGTATGCCGCTCCGCCCAATGCCATTGTCTGGAGAGTGAACGTGCGGCAAGCGTATAAAGACCTCGATCGCCTGTGGCGGCGCGGACGGGAATTCCTCGGGTGCGAGTATGCGATTCTCGGCGGCGCGATGAGCTGGGTGTCGGAGCGCCACCTCGTGGCGGCGATTTCGAACGCGGGCGGCTTCGGCGTGCTCGCCTCGGGCTCGATGCCGCCGCACCTTCTGGAAGCCGAAATCGCGGCGACCAAGGCGCTCACCGACAAGCCCTTCGGCGTCAACCTGATCACCATGCACCCCGAGCTCGACGCGCTGATCGACGTCTGCGGCGCCGCCAAGATCGGCCACGTGGTCCTCGCGGGCGGCCTGCCCACCGCGGCGGCGATCAAGCGGATCAAGGATTTCGGCGCCAAGGTGGTGTGCTTCGCGCCGGCCCTGGTGCTGGCGAAGAAGCTGGTCCGCGCGGGCGCGGACGCTCTCGTGATCGAGGGCGCCGAGGCGGGCGGCCACATCGGCCCGGTCTCGACCAGCGTGCTCGCGCAGGAAATCCTGCCGACGATGGCGCCGCAGGTTCCGGTGTTCGTCGCGGGCGGCATCGGCCGCGGCGAGGCGATGCTCTCCTACCTCGAAATGGGCGCTTCGGGGGTGCAGCTCGGCACCCGCTTCGTCTGCGCGCACGAATGCATCGCGCACCCCAAGTTCAAGCAGGCGTTCATCCGCGCCTCGGCCCGCGACGCGGTGACCTCGGTGCAGATCGACCCGCAGTTCCCGGTGATCCCGGTGCGCGCCATCGCCAACGCCGGCACCGACCGGTTCATGGAGGTGCAGCGCGAGGTGATCGAGAAGTTCCACCGCGGCGAAGTCGACCAGAAGTCGGCCCAGCTCGAAATCGAGCACTTCTGGGCGGGCGCGCTGCGCCGCGCGGTGATCGACGGCGACGTTGAGAACGGCTCGCTGATGGCGGGGCAGAGCGTCGGCATGGTGACCTCCGAGCAGAGCGTCGCGGCGATCCTCGAAGAGGTGGTCGGCCAGGCGCTCGACGCGATCGAAGCCCGCTCGCCCGCCGCGGCGTCGCCGGAATCTTCTCAAGGCGTGGCCTGATGCCTGGAGACGCCGCCGTCGTCTCGCGCCGCCTCCTGGGGCGGATCCGCGATGTGATGGCGAAACCCGGCCTCCCCGAGGACCGGTTGAACGTCATCGTCCGCTGCATCGCCGAGGAGATGCAGGCGGCGGTGTGTTCGTGCTACGTGATGCGCGCGGGCGAGGTGCTCGAACTCTTCGCCACCGAAGGCCTGCGCAAGTCCGCCGTGCACCAGACGCGCCTGCGCGTCGGCGAGGGCCTCGTCGGCTTCATCGCCGCGCACCCGCGCGCGCTCGCGCTTTCGGATGCGTGGTCGCACCCGAGCTTCGTCTACCGCCCGGAAACCGGCGAGGAGCCGTACCGCTCGTTCCTCGGCGTGCCGATCGTGCGCACCGCGCGCGTCGCCGGGGTGATCGTGGTGCAGACGATCGAGACCCGCGAATTCGCGCCGGAGGAGACCGAGGCGCTCGAAACCGTGGCGATGGTGCTCGCCGAACTGCTCACCGCCGGCAATCTCATCGACCGCCGCGAGCAGATCCCGGTCGACGGCACCGCGCTGGTGCCGCTCCGCATCAACGGCCTCAAGCTTTCGCCCGGCCTCGGCGTCGGCACCGCCTACCTCCACCGCAAGGTGCCGTTCGTCAAGCAGTTGGTCGGCGAGGACCCCGAGGCCGAGGCGCGGCGCTTCGACGAGGCGCTCGAGCGGATGCACGTCGCGCTCGACGAGATGCTCGCCGCCGAGGCGATCGGCAAAAGCGAATACCGCGACATTCTCGAAGCCTACCGGATGTTCGCCGCCGACCGCGGCTGGATCGAGCGCATCCGCCTGCACATCTCGGGCGGCCTCTCCGCCGAGGCGGCGGTGCAGCGCGCGCAGGAGGAGAACCGCACGCGGATGCAGGCGGTGGTCGACCCCTACATCCGCGAGCGCCTGCACGACCTCGAAGACCTCACCGACCGCCTGATGCTCCACCTGATGGGGCACGACCCGACCGAGCGCAAGGCGATGCCCGAGCACGCGATCCTCGTCGCGCGCACCCTCGGCCCGGCGGACCTCCTCGACTACGACCTTTCGCGCGTGCGCGGCGTGGTGCTGGAGGAGGGGTCTCCCTCGATGCACGTCGCGATCATCGCGCGCGCGCTCAACGTGCCGATGGTCGCGCGCGTGCCCGAGATCGTCGGCACCATCGGCGCGGGCGATCCGGTGATCGTCGACGGCGACAACGGCTCGGTGTTCATCCGCCCGAGCGAGGACGTCAGCGCCACCTTCGTCGCCACCGTGAAGATGCGCCGCGAGAAGCAGAAGGCCTACGCCACGCTGCGCGATCTCCCCGCGCGCACCAAGGACGGACACCTCGTCGAACTCTTCATGAACGCGGGCCTGCTCGCGGACTTGCCGATGCTCGAAGAGGTCAACGCCGACGGCATCGGCCTCTACCGCACCGAACTGCCGTTCATGGTGCGCGCCGACAGCCCCGACGTGGAGGTGCAGACCTCGCTCTACCGCTCGGTGATCGACGCCGCAGCGGGCCGCCCGGTGTGCTTCCGAACCCTCGACGTCGGCGGCGACAAGATGCTGCCGTACTGGCAGAACGCCGGCGAGGAAAACCCGGCGATGGGCTGGCGCTCGATCCGCATCACCCTCGACCACCCGGCGATCATGCGCGCCCAGCTGCGCGCGCTGTTGCGCGCCGCCGACGGACGGCCGCTCTCGGTGATGTTCCCGATGATCGCCGAGGTCGCCGAGTTCGACGCCGCGCGCCGCGTCCTCGACCTCGAACTCACCCGCGCGGAACGGCGCGGCGAGGCGCTGCCGAGCGACCTCAAGATCGGCTGTATGCTTGAGGTGCCGTCGCTCGCGTTCCAGCTGCCGCAGATCCTCGCGCGCGTCGATTTCCTCTCGATCGGCTCCAACGACCTCGCGCAGTTCCTCTTCGCGCGCGACCGCGGCAACCAGCGCATCGCCGAGCGCTACGACCTGCTCTCGCCGCCGTTCCTCTCGGCGCTCGACAGCATCCGCGAGGCGTGCGACGCGGCGGAGGTGGCGGTTTCGGTGTGCGGCGAAATGGCGGCGAGCCCGCTCGACGCGCTCGCGCTCGTCGGCCTCGGCTTCCGCAAGCTTTCGGTCAACGGTCCGGCGGTCGGTCCGGTCAAGGCGACGATCCTGTCGATGCACGCGGAGGACGCCGGACGTCTGGTCCGCCGCCTCATCGGCGGCGCCGAGCACAGCATCCGTTCGAGCCTTGCCGGGTATGCCCGGGACCGCGGCATTCAGATCCCCTGAATTGTGAAATTTCAGTGACTTGGGGCGCGGAATTGACGTAATTCCGTGGCATCTCCGCCATTGCATGGGCGCACGGATGCGGACATACTATCTCCCTTCCGGTCCTTGGGGTCGTTGGGCCGGAACAGGGGACATAGAGGAAAACGTAACGTGGAACATCAACACACGCCCGCGTCCGCCGACGCGCAGGCGGACGCCAATCCGCCCAAGGGCGCCGTTGGCGCTTTGCTGCAGGCGACGCGTCTACGGCTCGGGGTCGAGTTGCCGTCGGTCGCCGAGACTCTGAACATCCGCGTCTCGTATCTCGAGGCGATCGAAGCGGGGAACTACGAGGCGCTGCCCGGCGGCACCTACGCGGTCGGGTTCATCCGCTCCTACGGCGATCAGCTCGGCCTCGACGGCAAGGAACTGGTGCGCCGCTTCAAGCTCGAAACCGGCACCCAGCCGCAGATTACCCCGCAGCCGGTGAATTTCCCGAAGCCGGTGAAAACCCTCGGGTTGCCGATCGGCTCGATCATCACCGGCGTGATCGTGGTCGCCGGTCTGCTGTTCGCGGGCTGGTACCTGCTCTCCGGCAGCGATACCACGACGCTGCTGCCGAAGCTGCCCGCCGCGCTCAACGAGCAGATCGACAAACCCGCGCCGCCGCCCGCCACGCAGCCCGAGGCGCCCGCCGCCGCAGCCCCGGCGGAAGCGCCGGTCGCGCCCGAGCCGGTGCAGCCCGAGCCGCCGAAGTCGGAAACCCCCGCGCTCGCGCCGGCGCCTGCCGCGCCCGAGGCAGTGAAACCGGCGACGCCCGCGCCGAAGCCCGAAGCCGTGAAGCCGGTCGAGCCGCCCAAGCCCGCCGCTCCCGCGCCGAAGCCGGTCACCGAAGCGCCGAAGCCGCCTGCCGCCGAGGCTCCCAAGCCCGCGGCTCCCGTGCCGGTCGCCGAAGCGCCGAAGCCCGCGGCTCCCGCGCCGGTTGCCGAAGCGCCGAAGCCCGCCGCGCCGCCCGCGCCGCCGCCGCGTCCGGCGGTGGAGGAGAGCGCCGACAGCGCGCCGGTCGGGCCCGAGACGGTGGCGCGCCAAGCGCGCGTCTACGGCGAGGAGAATGCCGCCGCGCGCATCGAACTGGTCGCCACGGCGGACGCCTGGGTGCAGGTCACCGAGAACGGCTCGCTCGTGCTCACCCGCCTGCTTCACCCGGGCGACCGCTTCCGCGTGCCGAACCGCGCGGGCCTGACGCTGATGACCGGCAACGCCGGTGGCCTCGACGTCGTCGTCGATGGCCAGAAGGCGCCGTCCCTCGGCACCACCGGGCAGGTGGTGCGCGACGTGCCGCTCAATCCCGAGCGGTTGCGCGCCGGGCGGTGAACCCCTACTTGAGGGCTACCCCC
>QKGW01000388.1 GCA_003250275.1 Alphaproteobacteria bacterium | reverse complement strand
CCGCACCGGAGACGATCTTGAATACGATTCGCTGACGCATCGGCTGTCGATCCGGTTGCTGGAGACGCGAAGGCCGGGCCGCTTCCCGCGGCCCGGCACCATTGCCGGGAACCTATCAACCCGGCGTCGAAAACACAAGCTCACAAATGCCGCACCAGCGCCGTCGCCGCGATCGAGATCAGCACGGTGGGGAGGAGCGGCAGGCGGATTGCGGCGATGAGCGTCACCGCGATGGCGATCAGCTCGCGCGGATCGTCGGCGACGAAGCGTCGTCGGCGACGAAGCGCGGCGCGATCACCGAGATCAGCACGCAGCCCGGCACCGCTTCGAGCACCTGGGTGGCGCGGCGCGAAAGCACGCGGTTGCGCAGCAGCAGGTATCCGGCGACGCGGGTGGAATAGGTCGCCGCCATCATGCCGAACACGGTGAGCAGGAGGAACGGGTCGATCATTTGCGGCCTCCCCAGGCCCACGCCGAGGCGACGCCCGCGAGTGCGCCGACGAGCACGTACCAGCCGCCCGGCAGGAGGAGATAAGTTCCGCCGGCGGAGACCAGGCTGACCAGCCACGGCCGCGCGGCGGCAAAGCCGCTCCACATCCCGCGCATCAGCACCAGGAAGATCGCGGCGAACGCCATGTCGAAGCCCCACGGGCGGATGTCGCCGACCCAGGGCGCGATCGCCGCGCCGAGGCCGGTGCAGGACACCCAGGTGCTCCACATCATCACCGCGGCGGTGAAGTAGTAGGACGGCGAGAACGCGGGCGTCCGCCCCGCCTCGCGGCGGGCGCGCGCGTGGTTGATGCCGAGCGCCCAGGCCTCGTCGCACATCAGGGCGAGCGCAATCAGCGCGCGCCGCGTCGGCAGATGCGCGAGGAACGGCGCGAGCGCCGCGCCCATCAGCACGTGGCGCGAGTTCACCAGCAGCGTCATCGCGACGATCAGCACCACCGGAATCGGCGAGGCCCAGAGGTCGATCGCGACGAACTCCGAGCCGCCCGCGAAGTTGAGCCCGGTCATCAGCATCAGCTCGGGCGCGGAAAGGCCCTTCTGCGCCGCCTGCGCACCCAGCACCAGCGCGATCGGCACGAACCCCAGCAGCATCGGCAGGGTGTCGCGGACGGCGCGCTTCCATTCGGGGCGCTCGGCGTCGCAGGTACTGAAGCAAGTCTCGGCGGGCACGGTTCGGGTCTCCTCTCGCAAGGGCGGCGATGATACCGGATCGGGCGGCGCGGACGGCGGGCTATATTGCCTCGGTGGCAATAAAGCCGCCGCGATAACAGTCGCGCGCGGCCGGTTCGGCCCTGGACAGCGGCGGCGATGCGCAGACGGCAAGGCGGCGGACGATGGGACGGGCAATCAAGCATCGCAGTCTCCGTTTGATCGTGCCTCGGTGGATGCAACCTGTGCACCACCGGGAGTGTAGAGATCGAACCTGGAGCCATTCTGACGCGAGGATGAACAGGCCTTCATCTTCGGCAAAGTTGACCGTACCGTCATCAATGCCGGACACCACGGGCATTTTCGAAAATACGCGGAGACACTACTTTTTCGAGCGCACTTCCTTGGCGAGGATTATTCGCGTATTATTTGCAAGATTATAAGATCATCCGCCCATCGGGAGGCCGCAGTGAACTTGCGTTTCCCTCTACACGTCCAGATCTCCACGTTGTTCCTTAGCCTCATCCTGCTCGTCGGCGTCCTGCTCGGCGGCATCGGCTACCTCACCACGCGCGACATCCTCGAAAACTCCGCCACGGAAATCAGCCACCGCGCCGCGCAGCAGATCGCGGCGCGCATGGAAGTGGCGATCGCGCCGGCGGAAACTGCGGTCGGCATCGCCGCACACGGCCCGCTCGCTCTCGCGCGCACCCACGCCGAGCGGATGCGCGCCCTGCCTGCGATACAGCAATCGCTGCTCCGCCTCGAAACGGCGAGCGCGCTCTACGTCGGCTACGACGACGGCAGCTTTTTCATGATCCGCAAGCTGCCGCGCGAGGGCGTCCGCTTCGACGCGCCCGACGGCGCGGCGTTCCTGGTGCAAAGCATCGAATCCAGCATCGCCGGGCGCGACGGCCGCTGGGTGTTCCTCGCACCGGACATCTCGGTGATGCGTGAGGACGACGCCCCCGACTATGCCGAGGGCTTCGACCCGCGCCGCCGCGAGTGGTACCGCGAGGCACAGGCCGAGGCGAAGCCAATTCGCACCGCACCCTACCGCTTCTTCTCCTCCGGCGAGGTCGGCGTCACCATCGCGGCGCGCTCGCCGGGCGGCCGCGCGGTGTTCGGCACGGACATCGTGCTCAGCACCCTGAGCGACACCTTGCGCAGCCAGAAGATCACCCCCGGCACCAAGCTCGCGCTGATTGACGCCAACGGCACCGCGCTCGCCGATACCGGCGGCGACTCCGGTGGTCCCGGCGCCGCCGCTCCGGTGTTCGCCCACGACGGTACGGTCGAGGCCGGCGGCCGCACTTGGCGGGTGCAAAGCGAAATGCTGCCGCTCCGCCCCGAGGGGCTACGCCTCGTTTCTGTCACCCCCGACGACGAACTCCTCGCGCAGGCCTTCAAGCTACGCCACACCTCGACCTGGATCACCGCTCTGATCCTGCTCTTGACCCTACCCGCGGCATGGAGCGCGGCGCGGTTGATTTCAAAGCCGCTACGCCAGCTCGCGCAGGAAGCAGAGGAAATCAGCCACTTCGAGTTCGGTCGACCGACGCGCGTCCGCACACGCATTCGCGAGGTATTCGACCTTGTACAAACCGTCGCCACGATGAAGCGCACGATCCGCCACTTCCTCCACATCAACGCCACGGTGGCGGCGGAATCCGATTTCGACCGACTACTCCCGATGCTGCTCAGAGAAACCCGCTCGGCCGCAGACGCGGACGCGGGCGTGCTCTATCTCGTCGACGGCGAGACGCTGACGCCCGCCGCGACCGAAGCGCTCGACGCGGCGGCGTTGCCGCTCGCCGAGGCCGCGCCGCTGATCGGCGGCGCGATCGCCTCGGGCGAGCCGCGCCTCGGCCAGGAGAACGGGCGTCACGCCCTCGCGGTGCCGCTCCGCAACCGTCAGGAACAGCTCGTCGGCGTGCTCCTGCTGCAACGCGACGCACCCTTCGCCGAGAGCCACGTGGCGTTCATCCGCGCGCTCTCAGGCGCGGCGACGAGTTCCCTCGAAGCGCGCGAACTGCTCAAGGCGCAACGCGACATGTTCGAATCCCTGGTGCAGATGCTCGCCCGCGCGATCGACGCGAAGAGCGCCCATACCGGCGGCCACTGCGCGCGCGTGCCGGAACTCACCAAGATGATCGCGCGCACCGCCTGCGAAGCCGAGACCGGGCGCTTCGCCGCCTACCGCCTCGACGACAAGGAATGGGAGGCGCTGCATG
>QKGW01000300.1 GCA_003250275.1 Alphaproteobacteria bacterium | reverse complement strand
GGACTTGGGCGATTTTTCTTCGGCCATCGCTTCCGACCACCGGACAGGGCGGGAGGATCGGGGCGCGAACGCCTGTCCGAAACCGTTCGCTACCGAAATTAGTATTATAAAATGCCGAGTCGCGATGCAACCGCCGTCACATCTCCGACTTCGATTTTTTGTTTCGGTGTGGCTTTTACGGCATTGTCCGATCTTGCTCAAATCCAATTTCGGGGCTATCTTCTGCGCGGCGAAGGCTGTGGAGAGTCTTTCACGTCGCGCCGCTCCGTTTTTCGGCATCCGGCTTTCGGGTGCCCCGCCAGGGATCCCAAAACCCCGGTGCGATCAAGGCCTTGCAAGAAGCCTGATGACATCACGGAACGACGCCGGGAAGACGACCCGCGCATCTCGGACGCTGCTGCGCCCAGGGACGCGTCTCCAACCGCCACGCCCGCGCAATGATTTTGAACGACCGACCGGGACTGCCCATGCCCATTTCAGACCCCAAGACCGTGGCCTGCATGACGGCGTCCTCGCGACCCTCGATTGGACGCGAAGGGTGGCTTCCCGGCGCACTCTCCCGACACCATGAACATTTACGCGCCGCGCCGCCGATGGCGGCGTCTGGCAGCGTATCGCCTCGGAGTTACCCTTTTAATGGTCAAACGTATGTTGATCGACGCCACGCATCCGGAAGAGACGCGTGTCGTTGTTATGAATGGGACGCGGCTTGAAGAATTCGACGTCGAGACGTCGACGAAGCGGCAAATCAAAGGAAACGTCTATCTCGCCAAGGTGGTCCGCGTAGAACCGTCGCTTCAGGCGGCGTTCGTCGATTACGGCGGCAACCGGCACGGTTTCCTCGCGTTCAGCGAAATCCATCCGGACTACTACCAGATCCCGGTTGCCGACCGTCAGCGGTTGATCGCCGAGCAGGCGGCGTCGCACGACGACGCGCACGATCACGATCCCGAGCCCGAAACCGTGGAAGCTCCGGCGGCCGTCGAGAGCGACGCGGCGGAAGCCGAGGCGGTCGAGGTCGAGGTCGAGGCCAACGGCTCGGTCGAGCCCGCGCCCGAGCACGACGCCACGATCGAGCACCTCGGCGGCGACGACGCCGACGAGGCCTCCTCCTCGCGCGCCCGCCAGAAGCCCTACCGCCAGTACAAGATCCAGGAGGTGATCAAGCGCCGCCAGATCATGCTGGTGCAGGTCGTCAAGGAAGAGCGCGGCAACAAGGGCGCTGCGCTCACCACCTTCCTCTCGCTCGCCGGCCGCTACTGCGTGCTGATGCCGAACACGCCGCGCGGCGGCGGCGTCTCGCGCAAGATCACCTCGGCCACCGACCGCCGCCGCCTGAAGGACATGATGTCGGGCCTCGACATCCCCGACGGCATGGCGGTGATCGTCCGCACCGCGGGTTCGGAGCGTTCGAAGGCCGAGATCAAGCGCGACTACGAATACCTGCTGCGCACCTGGGGCGCGATCCGCACCCTCACCCTCGAATCCCGCGCGCCCGCCTGCGTCTACGAGGAAGCGACGCTGATCAAGCGCGCGATCCGCGACATCTACGCGCGCGACATCGAGGAAGTGCTGGTCGAGGGCGAGGAAGGCTACCGCGTCGCCAAGGACTTCATGAAGGCGCTGACGCCCTCCCACGCCAAGAAGGTTCAGCCCTACCGCGACAGCAACCAGATGCCGCTGTTCCACCGCTTCCAGGTGGAGAGCCAGCTCGAAGCGTTGCACAACATCCAGGTAACGCTGAAGTCGGGCGGCTACATCGTCATCAACCCGACCGAAGCGCTGGTCTCGATCGACGTCAACTCGGGCCGCTCGACGCGCGAGCGCAACATCGAGGAAACCGCGCTCAAGACCAACATCGAGGCCTCCGACGAAATCGCCCGCCAGCTCCGCCTGCGCGATCTGGCCGGTCTCGTGGTGATCGACTACATCGACATGGAGGACGCGAAGAACAACGCGGCGGTGGAACGGCGCCTCAAGGAAGCGCTGCGCTCCGATCGCGCGCGCATCCAGATCGGCCGGATCAGCCCGTTCGGCCTGATGGAGCTGTCGCGTCAGCGCCTGCGCCCGAGCTTCGTCGAGAACTCCTACGTCACCTGCCCGCACTGCAAGGGCACCGGCATGATCCGCTCGATCGAGAGCGAGGTGGTGCGCATCCTCCGCGTCGTCGAGGAGGAAGGCGTGCGCCGCCGCTCCGCCGAGATCGCGATCACCGTGCCCTATCAGGTCGCGCTCTACATCCTCAACCAGAAGCGCGCGGCCCTCGCCGAAATCGAGACCCGCTACGGCTTCTCGGTGGTGGTCAACGGCTCCGACACGATGATCCTCGGCGAGATCACCATGGATCGCCTGCGCGCGCTCACCAAGGCCGAGAGCGACGCGCTCGCCGCGATGCAGCCCGAGCCGCGCCCGATCGAGCCCGAGGACGAGATCGAGGTCGAGGACGAGGAGGTCGAGGACGACGAGACCGCCGCCGCCGCCCTGCCCTCGCCCGAGGACGCCGCGCGCGGCGACGGGTCGAAGAAGAAGCGCCGCCGCCGTAAGCGCCGCGGCCGCCGCGGTGCGGGCGAGCCCGGCGAAGAGGGCGATACCGGCGAAGTCGCGACGATGCCGGTGAACGAGAACGGCACCGTCGACGTCGACGGCGAAGGCGAGGACGACGACGCGCCCGCCGCCAACCTGCCCGCGCCCGCCGAGGGCGAAGAGCCGGTGAAGAAGTCGCGCCGCCGTGGCCGCCGCGGCGGACGCCGCCGCAACCGCCCCGACGCGGCGACGGTCGAGCAGGTCAACGACATCCTCTCCGAGGACGTGAGCGGCGAGGCCGAGATCGCGATCCCGGCGATCCCGGACGCGCCGACGGAGATCGAGATCGCCACGGTGCCGGACGCCCCGGCCGCCGAGGAGACCCTCCCCGCGCCCGCCGAAGAGGCTCCCGCCGAGGAAGCGCCCGCGAAGCCGAAGCGCAGCCGCGCCCGCAAGCCCAAGGCCGCCCCGGCCGAGGCTCCGGCGGAAGCCGTCGCCGAGGAAGCCCCGGCAAAGCCGAAGCGCAGCCGCGCCCGTAAGCCGAAGGCGGAAGCCGAGCCGGTGGCCGAAGCGCCCGCCGCGGCGGAACCGGCTCCGGAAAG
>QKGW01000557.1 GCA_003250275.1 Alphaproteobacteria bacterium | reverse complement strand
GTCTACGGGCCGCAGGCGGGCATCTCGATCGGCCAGATGTTCATGGGCGCGGTGTTCCCCGGCCTGATCCTGTCGAGCCTCTACTTCGGGTACGTGATCGTGCGCTGCCGCCTCAACCCGGCGCTCGGCCCGTCGATTCCGCCGGATCAGATCACCCCGTTCTCGTTCGAAAAGCTGGTCGGGCTCCTCAAGGCGCTGGTGCCGCCGATCGCGCTGATGGTTTCGGTGCTCGGCACCATCTTCGCCGGCATCGCGCCGCCCACCGAGGCGGCGGCGGTGGGCTGCCTCGCCTCGATCCTGCTCGCGGTGTTCTATCGCAAGTTCAGCATCGGGCTGATCAAGCACGCCGCGATCGAAACCCTCCGGGTCAGCTCGTTCGTGGTGCTGATCGCGGCGCTCTGCTACGCCTTCGTCGGCATCTTCATGAACGCCGGTTCGGGCGACGTGGTGGCGGAGATGATCATGGCGGTGCCGGGCGGGCGCTGGGCGTCGTTCGCGATGATCATGGCGATCGTGTTCATGCTCGGCCTGTTCATCGAGTGGATCGGCATCGTCTTCATCATCGTGCCGATCTTCTCGCCGATCCTCGCCGACCTCGGCTTCAATCCGCTGTGGGCGGGCATGATGATCTGCATCAACCTTCAGATGGCGTTCCAGACGCCGCCGATGGCGATGTCGATCTTCGTGCTCAAGGGCACCGCGCCGAAGGAACTCGGCCTGACGATGACCGACATCATCCGCGGCGTCGTGCCGTTCGTCTGCATCATCATCTTCACCCTGGTGCTGTGCACGATCTTCCCCGGCATCATCACCTGGCTGCCGGAAATGATGATCGGCCCGTCGGTCTGATCCGTTGGGAAGTCCGAAGCCGCCGCCCCGGACCAGTTCGGGGCGGCGGATTTTTTGGGCACTCCGGCGCGGCACCCGGCTTTTTGACGGATTTTCGCCCGTCCGCGCCGGTTAATTGTGGCGGCGCGCGGCGGATGGTGCGAAGAAGGGCGTCGTCCCGCAGCCAGGTCCCGCCGCGCGGACGCTGGCCGGAAGGCGCTGCGCCGCCGATCTGGCGGGGAGATCATCAAGGATAGGAAAATGAACCGGATTGTCTATTTGAACGGCCAGTGGCTGCCGGAAGCCGAGGCCAAGGTTTCGATCTTCGATCGCGGGTACGTGTTCGGCGATGCGATCTACGAAGTCACCGCGGTGGCCCAGGGCAAGCTCATGGACTACCCGGGCCACGCCGCGCGCCTGAAGCGCTCGATCGGCGAGATCGCGCTCGAGAGCCCGGTCGGCGACGACGAACTGCTTGCGATCCACCGCGAGATCGTCGCCCGCAACGCTCTCGAAGAAGGCCTGATCTACCTGCAGATCTCGCGCGGACCGGCCGATCGCGACTTCCACTATCCGGAAGCGCCGGTGCCGACCCTGTCGCTGTTCACCCAGGCGAAGAAGTTCCTCGTCGACGGTCCCGCCGTGATCAACGGCATCAAGGTGATCTCGCTCCCCGACCTGCGCTGGGGCCGCCGCGACATCAAGACCGTGCAGCTGCTCTACCCGTCGATGGCGAAGATGGAAGCCGAGAAGCGCGGCGCCGCCGATGCCTGGCTCTATGAGGACGGCTTCGTCACCGAGGCGACCTCGTCGACCGCGCATATCGTCACCGCCGATGGCCGCCTGATCACCCGCCAGCTCAGCCACGCGATCCTGCCCGGCATCACCCGCGGCTCGATCCTCGATCTCGCTCGCGCAAACGGCATCACCGTCGAGGAGCGCGCCTTCACCCTCGAAGAGGCGAAGTCCGCCGCCGAGGCGATGATCACTTCCGCGACCCAGATGGTGCAGCCGGTGGTGCAGATCGACGACACCGTGATCGGCTCCGGCAAGCCCGGCCCGGTGACGATGCGCCTGCGCGAAATCTACCGCGACTTCCACATGGCCCACCTGATCTGATCCGGCGGGTAATCACGACGAAAGGGCGCGGGCCGATCGACCCGCGCCCTTTTCGTTTGCGCCGTGCGGCCACGGCGGAAATTTCCCGTTCCGCAGGCCAAGGAAAACGGTTCCAGAATTTCCCGTTGAAAATTATGATCCACGTAGTCTTGCCGTAGGCCGTTTCGACGAAGTATCGCGATAGGGGGAGACCGCAATGGGGGGCGTGGAGCATTGGCTGACCCGCGACCGCCTCAAGCTATATCCGCGCGTCGTCCTGGTGTTTTATCTCATCCTCTGTGTGGTTTGGGTCGGGCTCTCGCACCAGATGGTCGATCCGCACGGAAAGCCGCTGGGCTATGATTTCGTGACGTTCTGGTCGGCGTCGCATTTGGCGCTCGCCGGACATCCGCAAGACGCATACGACATGACCAGAATCTTCGCGGCGGAACAGGCCGCGGTTCCAGCCCTGCAGAAGGTGTTTCTCTGGTTCTACCCGCCTTCATTCTATCTGCTGGTTCTTCCCTTCGCGTTTCTTCCGTATCTCGTCTCCTATTTCGTTTTCATCCTGTCGACGTTGGCGCTGTACGTTTCGGCCTTCCGTCATGTGGTGAAAATCCGCGAGGCGATGTGGCTGCTCGCGGCTTTCCCCGGCGTCCTGATCAATTTCGTGCACGGCCAGAATGCCTTCCTGACGGCGGCTCTGGCGGCTGCGGCCCTGCTGTGCATCGAACGCCGGGCCGTGCTCGCGGGCGTGTTCATCGGGTTGCTGGCGATCAAACCGCACCTCGCGATTCTGTTCCCGGTCGTGCTCCTCGCCGTCGGCGCGTGGCGGACGTTCGCCGTTGCCGGCGTGGTCGCCGCTGCGGTCGTCCTTGCCGGTACGGTCGTATTGGGGGGCGACACGCTGGCGGCGTTCGTCGGCAGCTTGTCGTCCGCCCGGGCCGCTCTGGAAGAGGGGGTTCTTCCCTGGAGCAAGATGCCGACGGTATTCGCGTGTCTCCGGATGCTCGGGGTGCCGGTCTCGGTCGCCTACGTGCTTCACGGCGCCGTTGCCCTGGCTGCGGTGGCCGCGGTCTGGGTGGTGTGGCGGCGGTCCGGAGAGCGGGAATTGCGCGGGGCTGCGGTGATGACCGGGACGTTCCTGGTCAGCCCTTACATGTACGACTACGACTTGGCGTGGCTCGCGTTCCCGATCGCA
>QKGW01000491.1 GCA_003250275.1 Alphaproteobacteria bacterium | reverse complement strand
TCGGAGCCGCGGGTGACGATCAGCATCGGCATCGCCTCGAGCGAGGGCGACGACAGCACCCTCACCGAACTCAAGCGCCGCGCCGACGGTGCGCTCTATCTCGCCAAGGCGGGCGGGCGCGACCGCGCCGTCGCCGCCGAGGCGCGACCGGCACGGCCGATCGCGATGCAATCAACCCAGGTCGGCTGACGCGCCGAAAACCTCCGGGTTGAGGCAGCGGGGCGAAGCCTTCCCCGCGAGGATCAGGTCGATGTCGCCGATCACCGAAAGGCCGCAACGCTCCGAGGATTCCCCCGTGTCCGCGCCCGAATGCGGCGTGAACACCACGCGCGGGTCGGCGAACACCGGGTGCGAACGATCCGGCGGCTCGGTCTCGTAGGCGTCGATCGCCGCACCGCCGAGGCGTCCGCCCTGAAGCGCCGCGACCAGGGCATCGAGGTCGACGACCTCGCCGCGCGCGTAGTTGAGCAGGAACGCGGTCGGTTTCATCAGCGCGAGTTCCGCCGCGCCGATCAGGTGCGCGTTGTCCTTGCCGCCGAACACGTGCAGCGACACGTAGTCGGAGCACGCGAGCAATTCAGGCAGCGGCATCAGCTCGATCCCGTGGGCCGCGACGAACGCGGCGTCGGGGTAGAGTTCGGTCGCGACCACCTTCATCCCGAGCGCCACCGCCTTGGCGGCAAGGTTGCGGCCGATGTTGCCGAGGCCGACGACGCCGAGGGTCTTGCCCGCGATCTCGCTGCCGACGTGGCGCGACCAGCCGCCGCCGACCACCGACATGTGCCCCTGCGGAATCCGCCGCGCGAGGCTGAGCATTCCGCCGAGCGCGAGTTCCGCCACCGCGTTGGCGTTGGTGCCCGGCGCGTTGATCACCGGGATGCCGCGCGCGGTGGCGGCGGGGATGTCGATGTTGTCGACGCCGACGCCGTTCTTGATCACCGCCTTGAGCTTCGGCATCGCGGCGATCTGCTCGGCGGTAGCGGGAAACAGGCCGACGACGAGAAACTCGACGCGGTCGAGGTGCGCCGAGACGCCGCCGTCGGGCAGCGCGGTGTCGGCGCAACGGAGGAACTCCCAGCCGCGCTGCGCGATCGCCTCGGCCGGGCGGCCCGACTTGGCGAAGCCGGGCGAGGTGGTGACGACGACGGTCATGACGGTTCCCCCTCTCAGGCGGCGGCGAGGTGCTTTTCGAGGATGACGCGGATCTTCGCGTCGATCTCGGGGGTGGGCAGCAGCGCGGGCTGGCGGCTCGCGCCGACGGTCGGGTCGGAGAGGAACAGCGCGCGCTTGACCATCGCCGGCGGGTAGCCGAGGGCGTAGAGATCGACGCGCAGCGCGGTGAAACGCTCCTGCGCGATCCGCGCCGCCTTGAGGTCGCCGGCCTCGAAGCTCTTGACGATGGCGTTCAACACCTCGGGCATGACGTTGCCGAGGCCCGAAATGCTACCGGCAGCGCCGTTCTCGAGGGCGTAGTAGACGAGCGAATCCGGACCGGAAAAGACGTCGAAGTCGTCGCGCGCGTTGGCGATCGCGAGGTAGGCGTCGAGGCTGTCCTTGCTGCCGCCGCTGTCCTTGATGCCGAGGATGTTCGGATGCTCGGCGAGGCGCGCGCAGGTCTCGGGCTCGATGTGGTTCTGGGTGCGCGCCGGGATGTCGTAGAGGTAGGTCGGCGTCTGCACCGATTCGGCGACGCGGACGAAGTGGGTGTAGAGCCCCTCCTGGGTGCAGCCGATGAAGTACGGCGTGATCACCGCGAGGCCGTCGACGCCCGCCTTCTCGACCTCGCGGGCGAGCAGCACGGTCTCGTAGGTCGAGGGCGTACCGACGTTGGCGAACACCTTCACCCGGCCGTTCACCTCCTCCACCACCTCGGCGGCGAGGCGCACCTTCTCGGAGAAGGTGAGGGCGGTGAAGTCGCCGTTGGTGCCGAGGCAGAGGATCGCGTTGCCCGCGTCCACCTGGCGGCGCACTTGGCGGCGCGTCGCCTCGAAGTTCAGGGTTTCGTCGTCGTTGAAGCAGGTGACGAGCGCGACGAACGGCACACGGTCGGTCATGAGGAAGCTCCCCCGGAAGCGGCCGCACGGGCGGCCTTTTGTTTGGCGCGGCGCTGCTGCCAGATCGGCCAAGCGAGCGACAGCGGCGTCAGCAGCAGGAAGGTCAGGGTGATCGGACCCGAGCAGAACTTGATCACGTCGTTGTCGACGTTGAGCAGCCCGAGGCGCAGGTTCGATTCCGCCATCGGCCCGAGGATCAGCGCGATGCACAGCGCCGCCTGGGAGAAGTTGAACTTCTGCATCACGTAGCCGACCACGCCGAAGCCGAGCATGGTGTAGAGGTCCACCACGTTGAGGTTGATGGCGTAGGAACCGATGAAGCAGAACAGCGCGATGGCGATGGTGAGGATCTTCTTCGGCACCAGCAGGATCTTCGAGAAGTAGGCGATCCCCGCCATGCCGAACACGAACATGAAGATGTTGGCGATGAAGTTGCTGGTGAACAGGCCGACGACGACCTCGGGGTGGTCCTGGAACAGCAGCGGCCCGGGCGCGAGGCCCTGGATCATCAGGCCGCCCATCAGCACCGCGGTGACGACGTCGCCGGGCAGGCCGAGGGCCAGGAGCGGCACCAGCGCGCCGCCGCACACCGCGTTGTTGGCGCTTTCGGTGGCGGCGATGCCGGGCGCGTAGCCGGTGCCGAACTTCTCGGGCGTCTTCGAGGCGCGGCGGGTCTCGTTGTAGCTGATCCACGAGGCGGTGCCGGAGCCGACGCCCGGCACGATGCCGATGATCGTGCCGATCAGCGAGCCGCGCACCAGCGCGCCGGTGCTCTCCCGCAGGTCGGCGAGGGTCGGCCACACCCCGGAAACCTTCATCGTCTTCACCCGGTCGTCGAAGATGTGTTCGAGCTGCACGAACACCTCGGAGACCGCGAACAGGCCGATCAGCGCCGGGGTGAAGGCGAACCCGGCGGCGAAGCCGGTAAAGCCGAAGGTGTAGCGCGACGCGCCCGAGATCGGATCGGCGCCGACGCACGACACCAGCACGCCGAGCATCCCCGCGATCGCCCCCTTGAGGAGGTCGCCCGAGAGGCTGGCGATGATGGTGAGGCCGAAGAGCGCGAGCGCGAAATATTCGGCCGGGCCGAAGCGCAGCGCGATGTTGGCGAGCTGCGGCGCGAGGGTGGCGAGCACCAGCGCGGAGAACAGACCACCGGCGGCGGAGGCGATCGTCGCCATGCCGAGCGCCTTGCCGGCCTCGCCCTTCTGCGCCATCGGGTAGCCGTCGAGAACGGTCGCGGCGGAGGCGGGGGTGCCCGGCGTCTTGATCAGGATCGAGGAGATGCAGCCGCCGTAGATGCCGCCGACGTAGATGCCGATGAGCATCGACAGGCCCTCGACCGGGTCCATGCCGAACGTCATCGGGATCAGGAGCGCGACGCCCATGGTGGCGGTGAGGCCGGGCAGCGCACCGATGATGATGCCGCCGAGGGTGCCCATGGCGATCACCGCCAGGATCTCGGGCTGTAGCACGTGCAGGATGTAGGACGTGGCGTCCATTGCGGCGACCTCCGTGGCGGACGCGCGGACCGGCGCGGGGCCGGTCCGCGTGGCAGGCGGATTACTTCTTCGCGTTCATGCCGTAGAGGCCGATGGCGCGCGTCACCTTTTCGGCGGTGGCCGCGTCCTTCATCGCGAGGGCCTTGTAGCCATCCGACTTGCGGTAGTCGATGTCCTCGCCCATGTCCTTCATCTTCTTCAGGAAATCGGCGTCATGGAAGGTCTTGTCGAGCGCGTCGACGAGCTTCGCGCGGACGTCCGCCGGCAGGCCCTTGGGGGCGACGATGCCCTTCCAGGCGGCCCAGGTGAAGTCGGTGCCCGCTTCCTTCGCGGTCATGGTGTCGGGGAAGTCGGCGATGCGCTTCTCCTCGAGGACCATGATCGGCTTGAGGTTACCGGCCTTGACGTGGTTGATCAGCTCCGGCGGATGCGCGATCACGCTCTGGATGTGGCCGCCGAGCGCCGCGGTGACCGCCGCGGCGGAACCGCCGAACGGCATCGGCTTCAGCTTCACGTTCGCTTCCATCGCGAGGCCTTCGGTGGCGACGTGGTTGGCGCCGCCGGCACCCGAGTTGCCCACCGTCACCTCGCCCGGATGCGCCTTGGCGTAGGCGAGGAATTCCTTGGCGTTGTTGTAGGGCGCGTCCTTGTTGGCGGCGATCACCATGAGGTTGCGGCCCATCAGCGCGAGGAAGTCGACGTCCTGGATGCCGTAGTCGATGCCGCCGTAGTTCGGCAGCATGACGAGCGGACCCTGCGAGCCGGTGCCGATGGTGTAGCCGTCGGGCTTCGCGTGCAGCGTCGCGCTGGTGCCGATCGAACCGCCGCCGCCCGGCTGGTTGCGCACGATCACCGTGCCGCCGAGGTACTTTTCGAGCGACTGCGCGAGCACGCGCGCCGCAAGGTCGGTGCCGCCGCCCGCGTTGTAGGGCACGATCACCTGAACCGGACGCGCCGGATAGTCGGCGGCGAACGCCGATGTCGAAACGGCGAGCGCCGACAGGCACAGCGCGGCAAAAGCGAAACGTCTCATCCTTGTTCCTCCCTAGGACTCCGGTTCGATGCGCCGGATGGTTTAAGGCAGATAGACCCGCATCACCTGGGTGAAGACGACGTAGACCAGGAGCACCACGCCCGGCGGCACCAGCACCAGCTGCAGCCACCGGCGTTCACCCAGAACCAGCAGGGCAACGACGAAAAACACCAACGAACTGATGAGATAGCCGACCGGTTCGTAGACCGTGGCGTAAACCAGCATCAGCAGCAGGAAGCCGCCGAGCTTGACGAGAAGACGCGCGCCGGGGGGCGCGAGGGCGAGCTCGGCGTGGCGCTGCGACCGCCAGAGCAGAATCAGCGCGCCGAGCGCGATGCCGGCGATCATCAGCCAGGGCACGAAGCTCGGGCCGAGGGTGCCGCCGGTGCCGGCGGCGGGAACGTCGAGCGTGAGCGCCGCCGCGATCGCGGAGAACCCCAGCAACACCAACGACAGCCAGAAATCACTGTTGCGGCTCATGCGCCCCTCTCGCCTTGGCGCCCACCGACGGGCGACAGGGTTCATTGACGCACGCGCTTTTGGAGTTGTCAATATGTTGTAATTTTCGCCACGAAATCCGCCGCCCGGCGGCGCGCAGGCCTGCCCCCGCGGGTAGCTTCAGAGCGAAAGATCGAGGAGTCGGTCTTCGAACACCCGGTTGCGGGAGCCTTCCAGGTGGGCGCGCATCAGCGCCTTGGCGCGCGCCGCGTCGCGGTCGCGGATTGCGGCGAAGATCGCCTGGTGCTCGTCGAGAACGCCTTCGAGGTGGTATTGCGGCCCGAGCAGCGCCGCGCCGTGGAACTTCATCACCACGCCGATCTGGTCTTTGAGCGCGAGCATCGAGGCGAGGTAGTAGTGGTTGTTCGCCGCCTCGGCGATGGCGACGTGGAAGGCGAAATCCGCATCCGAACGGTGGGTGTGGCCGAGCGTCGCATCGCGCAAGAGATCGAGCGCGGTGGCGATTCCCTCAAGCGCCGCATCGTTGTGGCGCTCCGCCGCGAGGTAGGCGTAATCGGGCTCGATGGTGAGCCGGAACTCGTAGCAACGTTGAATGTCCGCAATGGTTTCCACCGGCGCGTAGCTGAGCACGCCGCCCTCGCGGCCGCGCACCGAAACGAAGCTGCCCGCCCCCTGGCGCGAGTAGATCAACCCTTCCTCGCGCAGATGGCCGAGCGCCTCGCGCACCACCGGACGGGAGACGCCGAACAGCGCCGCAAGCTCGTATTCTCCGGGGAGGCGCTGGTTCTGCCGGTAGTCGCCCCCGGTGATCTGGCCGAGCAGACGCTGATAGACCTTGCGCACCAGGGGCGAACGGGGCGAGCGTTCCGTCGCCGTCGATTCGGTCGCGGGTTCGTGGTATTCGGCCATCACCGGTTCCCTTTCGTGTCCCTGACATCTCTCCCGATTCCGACCGGACTTGTAAATAGGCAAGTGCGAATCCATCCGCCGACACCGCCCCGGACCCCCGCCGGCGCGGCGGAAGCGACTCGCGCAACCGCTCCGAAACGCCCGATTCGCCTCGCCCATCCGGGCAGCATGACAACAGGTTGACAAGTAGACATACCCATGCCTCAATATCGCCAGTTCGGCCGCAGGACAGCCAGCATGTCTTTCCATCTCATCGCCGACGATTTGACCGGCGCCCTCGATACCGCCGCCCAGTTCGCGATCGCGCAACCGGTGCCGGTGTTCTGGGGCCGCCTGCCGTCGCCGATGCCGGACCGCATCGCCATCGACTCGGGCACGCGCGAGGCGGGCCGCGACCGCGCCCGCGCGACCGTCGCCACCCTCGCCCACGGCCTCCCCGACGACCCCGGCACGCTACGCTTCGCCAAGCTCGACAGCTTGCTGCGCGGTAACTCCGCCGCCGAAATCAGCGCCTGGATCGCCGCCACCGCGCCGCGCCGCACGATCATCGCGCCCGCCTTCCCGTTTCAGGGCCGGGCGACGCGCGGCGGCCGCCAGGGCGTACGCGACGCCGACGGCGGATGGCGGCCGGTCGCCTGCGATCTCGCCGCCGAACTCGCCGCCGAAGGCCACGCGCCGACGCTCTGCCGCCCCGGCGACGCGGTTCCCGAGGGCGTCAGCTTGTGGGACGCGGAAACCGACGCCGACCTCGCGCGCATCGCCGCCGCCGGGCTCGCCGCCTCCGGCTCGGTGCTGTGGTGCGGCGCGGGCGGTCTCGCCGCCGCGCTTGCGGGGGTTTCCGCGCCGCCGACCGACGACTTCCCGCCGCCCGACCTGCCGCGCCCGGTGCTCGGCCTGTTCGGCACCCATCACCCGGCGACGCTCGCGCAGCTCGCGCAGCTGCCGACGATCCCCGCCACCGAAGCGGAGCGCGTCGCCGCCGCCCTCGCCGCCGAGGGCACCGCCTTCGCCGTGCCCGGCCTGCCCGAAGGCCTCGACCCCGACGACGCGGCACGCTGCATCGCGGCGCTGTTCGACCGCCTCGTCGCCGGTCTCGACCGCCCCGGCACCCTGATCGTCGCGGGCGGCGAAACCTTGCGGGCGCTGTGCGGCAGCCTCGGCGCCGAGCGCCTCGATCTGATCGGGCAGGTGGTGCCCGGCGTACCGCTTTCGATCCTGCGCGGCGGCCGTTGGGACGGCGTGCGGGTGGTGTCCAAGTCCGGGGCGTTCGGCGGGCCGTCGCTGCTCGCGCGGCTGCTCGCCCCCGCCCCCAGTTCGGAGTGCTGCACATGACCGCACATCTCGCGATCACCATGGGCGACCCGGCCGGAGTCGGGCCGGAGATCATCGTCAAGGCGTGCCGACGCCTCAAGCCGCGCATCGACGCGGGCGAGATCAAGATCCTCGCGATCGGCAGCGTGCCTGCGCTGCGCGCGGCGGAAGCGCTGCTCGGCGCGCCGCCGATCCCCGAAACCCGGATCGACGACGCGTGGCCCGCCCTCGCCTGCCTCCAGGCCGGGCGGGAAGGCGCGCCGATCCGCTTCGGCGAGCTTTCCGCCGACGGCGGTCGCTTCGCCTATCTCGCGGTGGCGCGCGCGGTCGAACTCGCGCTCGCCGGGCGCATCGGCGGCATCGTCACCGCGCCGCTCAACAAGGAAGCCCTCAACCTCGCGGGCTACCACTACTCCGGCCACACCGAAATGCTCGCCGCCCTCTCGGGCGCGAAGGGCTCGGTGATGATGCTCGCGCACGGCAACATGCGGGTCGCGCACGTCACCACCCACTGCGCCCTCGAAGAGGTGCCGAAGCGCCTCACCCCCGAGCGGCTGCGCACCGTGATCGGCCTCACCGACGCCGCGCTCGCCGGACTCGGCCTGCCGCGCCGCCGGATCGCCGTCGCCGCGCTCAACCCGCACGCGGGCGAAGGCGGGCTGTTCGGCCGTCAGGATATCGACGTCTCCACCCCGGTGATCGCCAAGTGCGTCGCCGACGGCCTCGACGTCGTCGGACCGATCCCCGGCGACACCGTATTCGTCAAGCTCCGCGCCGGGCAGTACGACGCGGTGATCGCGATGTATCACGACCAGGGCCACATTCCGGTGAAGCTGCTTGGCTTCAACGTCGACCCCGCCACCGGCGCCTGGGAGGCGCTCAACGGCGTCAACATCACCCTCGGCCTGCCGATCATCCGCACCTCGGTCGACCACGGCACCGCGTTCGACATCGCGGGCACCGGCGTCGCCAACGAAGACAGCCTGATCGAGGCCATCGATTACGCCGAGAAGCTCGCCGCCGCGCGCGCTCCGGCCAGCATCGGAGTCCAGTGAATGACCGCACTCGCGCAACCCATCGACCTCGTCCGGCCCGGCCGCATCGTTTTCGGCGCGGGGGTGGCGGGGACCGTCGGCCCGTGGCTCGCGGCGCGCGGCTGCCGCCGCGTCCTCGTCGTCGCCGACGCGTTCAACGCTGCGCGCGTCGGCGTGCTCGGGCTCTCCGGCGCGGTAACGGTGTGGGGCGAGATCACCGCCGAACCCGCCATCGCCGACCTCGACGCGGTAACCCGCGCCGCGCTCGACTGCGGTGCGGAAGCGGTGATCGGCTTCGGCGGCGGCAGCGCGATGGACCTCGCCAAGCTCGCCGCGGTGCTGCCCGGCTCGGGCCAGACCCTCGCCGACGTCGTCGGCGTCGAGCTCGTCGCCGCCAAGCGCGCGTTGCTGGTGCAGGTGCCGACCACGGCGGGCACCGGCAGCGAGGCGGGCACCCGGGCGCTGGTCACCGACCCCGCGACCTCCGCCAAGCTCGCGGTGCAGAGCGAACACATGCTCGCCGATCTCGCGGCGATCGACCCCGACCTCACCCTCTCGATGCCCGCGGCGATCACCGCCGCGACCGGCGTCGACGCGCTCACCCATTGCGTCGAGGCCTACACCAACAAGAAGGCGCACGCGGCGATCGACGTCTACGCTCTCGAAGGCATCCGCCTCGTCGGCCACTGGCTGCCGCGTGCGATCGCCGACGGCGCGGACCGCGACGCGCGCGCGGGCATGGCGCTCGCCTCGCTCTACGGCGGCTACTGCCTCGGCCCGGTCAACACCGCGGGCGGCCACGCCGTCGCCTATCCGCTCGGCACCCGCTTCCACGTGCCGCACGGCGCCGCCAACGCCGCGATCTTCCCGCACGTGCTCGCGTTCAACGCCCCGGCCGCGCCCGAACGCACCGCCCAGGTGCTCGAAGCCCTCGGCCTCGCCGCCTCCGGCGACCCGGCGACGGTGCTGGCGCAGACCACGCAATGGTGCGAGCGCCTCGGCTGCACGATGCAGCTGCGCGACTTCGGCGTATCAGAGAGCGACCTCCCGGTGATGGCGCGGGAGGCACACGCGATCCGCCGCCTGCTCGACAACAACCCGCGCGACCTCGCCGAGGCCGACATCCAGGCGATCTACGCCGCCGCCTTCTGAACCACGGCACCGGCCCGCTCGGATCACGGGCCGGTATCGCCTTCCGTGCGCCGCCGGATGTTTTTCCCTTTCGCCGCGAAGGGATCGGGGCCACAGTGTTGCCGCCTCGCAACAATCCAGGTCGGAGCATGGACGGTCCCACCCTGATCATCGTCCTCGCGCTGATCGCCGCCCTTACCGCGGTCAGCCAGGCGATCCTGCATCTGATCAATCCGGAGATCCGCGGGCTACGCATCATCGCCGTGGCCTACGCGGTGGGCGCGCTCGGCCTCTACGCCCTCGGCCTGCGCACCAGTTTTCCCATCATCGTGTTGGGCAACTGGGCGATCTTCGTCTGTTACGCGCTCCTTCTCGCAGGGCTTCGGCGGCTCGCCGGACTGCGCGCCCACGTGGTGCCGCTGCTGCTTCTCACCGCTTTCGGCGGCCTGCCGACCATGCTGTTCGACGATCTCGTCGCCGGGGCGGACGCCCGCGTCGTCATCCACTCGGCGATGATCGCCGGATTCTCGGTGCCGATCGCCTGGACCTTCACCCGTATCCCCGGCGTGGTGCCGCGCATCAACGCGGTCGTCTTCGGCGCCAACGTGCTGATCTACGGCTTCCGCGCGATTTGGACGCACACGCACCCGAGCACCGACGAATACCTGCTCGGCGGCGTGATGACGCGCGTGGTGATGCTGTGGTCGGTGTTCCTGCTGTTCGAACTCGCCACCGGCTTCACCCTGATGGTTTCGGAGTTCCTGCGCGCCGAACTCCGGCGGCAGGCGAACGTCGATCCGCTCACCGGCGTGCTCAACCGGCGCGGCTTCGACCTCGTCGCGAGCAAGATGGCGGAGGCGCGCGACGCCGGACCGACCTCGCTGATGATGATCGACATCGACCACTTCAAGCGCATCAACGACACCTACGGTCATGCCGCGGGCGACCGCGTGCTCGCGCACGTTGCGCGGGTGATGGGGCTGAGCCTGCGCGGCGAGGATATTCTCGCGCGCTTCGGCGGCGAGGAGTTCGTCGCCCTGCTGCCGGGATGCGGCGCCGAGGCGGCGGAGCGGATCGCGCAAAGGCTACGCCGCGAACTCGCCGAACATCCCGCGCATCCGACGGCGACGGTGAGCGTCGGCGTCGCCACCGATCCCGACGGCGTCCCGCTGCAGGAGCTGATCCGCCGTGCCGACGCCGCGCTCTACCGCGCCAAGAGCGAGGGCCGCGACCGCTACGTCGTCGCCGGCATTCCGTACCAACCCGCCGAGGCCTGAGATCAGGGTTTTTGCAGGTTGTGGGCGCTGATCGCGCGGATCACCTCGCCGACGCGGGCGCTGTCCTGCCGCGCCAACGCCTCGAAGACGGCGGCGGGACGGTAGTCCACCCGTTCGCCGCGCCGTGTCAACGCGTCGACCACCGCCGGATCGGCGAAGATTTCGCCGATCGCCGCGACCAGTTCCGCGCGCACGTCCTCGGGCAGGGTCTTGGGCGCGATCAGCCCCTTCCACGCCGCCCAGGTGAAGTCGACGCCGAGTTCGCGCGACGTCGGCACCTCGGGGAACTCGGGGATGCGCGCGTCCTCCATCACCAGCAACGGCAGCAGCTGCCCGGCGCGCACGAGTTCGAGAAGTTCGCCGGGATGCGCCGCGACCGCGTCGATCCGCCCTTCCCGACACGCCTGGATCGCCGCCGCCGCACCCGGGAACGGCACACTCGAAACCCGGATTCCCGCCGCCGCCGCGAATCCCTCGACCGCGATGTGGTTGGCGCCGCCCGCACCGGAGTTGCCGACCCGCACCGCGCCGGGGTTGGCGCGCGCGTGGGCGAGCAGCCCCCGGGCATCGGCGTAGGGAAGGCCGGGCCGCGCGGCGATCACCATCAGGTTGCGGCCAATGAGGGCGAGGAAGTCGACGTCGTCGAGGGAATAGTCGAGGCCGCCGTAGTGGGGAAGGATCGCGAGCGGACCCTGCGAGCCGGTGCCGAGGGTGTAGCCGTCGGGCGCGGCGTGGAGCACCGCGCTAGTGCCGATCGAGCCGCCGCCGCCGGTGACGTTCCTGACCTCGACGCGCGCGCCGAGGCGCTTGCCGAGCGCGGTGGCGAGAAGACGCGCGGTGACATCGGTGCCGCCGCCCGCGGCGTAGGGAACGACGATCGCGATCTCGTGCCAGGGATAGCTGCCGGCGCGCGCGTCGACGCTCCCCGCGCAGCAAGCGAGCAACGCCGCCAGCGCCAAACACAGCCCGCGTAACCACTCGGACATCCGCGCCTCCACGGCAATTCACCGGGAACACTTAGTCTAACGCAAATTACCCGTGGTTGCGAAATTGAGAAAATTTCACCGTTCGCGAGCCCGCGGCGGCGTT
>QKGW01000452.1 GCA_003250275.1 Alphaproteobacteria bacterium | reverse complement strand
CCGAGGAGGTCGGTTTCGCGGATCGCCGAGCGGATCCTTGCGGCGGTTTCGCGCAGACACGCGTCGCCCGTGTCGTGGCCGTAAACGTCGTTGATTTCCTTGAACGAGTCGAGGTCGACGAAGATCAGCGCGCAACCTCCGCCGGTTTCCTCGCGGCGCGCGAGGATGGCGCCGAAGCGCTCCTCGAAGGCGGCGCGGTTGAGTACCCCGGTGAGCGCGTCGGTGGTCGCCTGGCGGACCAGCCGCATCTGGCGGCGGCGGTAGCCGGTCCAGTATACCGACGCGACCCACGCGCACAGGCCGAGGGCGAGCAGCAGCGCGACCACCGAGGGGATCAGCGATTCGAGGATGCGGTTCTCGACTGTGGCGATCGCCTCCGAGGACACGAAGGCGGCGACGGTCCAGCTCGACGCCCCGGCGTTCGCGGTGACGCCGGTCAGGCCCCAGAATCCCTTCACCGCCGGATGCAGGGTGCGGAACACGAAAAAGCCGTTCCGCACCGGAATCGTTCCCGCTTCCTCCGCGAGCACCCGCTTCCACGCCGCCGGATACGCCTGCATCAGCGGCGGGCCGTCGGCGTCGGACGGCGAGAAGGTCCAGTCCGGAACCGGTTGTCCGGTTTCGGTGGTCCAGGCGCCGTCGGGGCCGATCAGCATCAGGGTGCTCTTGATCCGGTGGGCGAAGCGGACGATGCGGTCGAACAGCAGGTCGGCGCGGTAGGCGGCGACGACGTAGCGCGGTCCGATCGCGTCGACCGGCACCGGCTTGGCGAGGATCCAGATCGGGCGCGAGCGCCCGCCGCGGCGGGCGACGTCGCTCAGCATCATTACTGCGTCGTGCGGCGCGGAGGCGAGCGCGGCGATCGCCCGTGCGTCGAGGGAGGGGATCTCGGCGGCACCGACGTGCGTAACCACCAGGCCGGATTCTTCGGCGACGACGCGGATCAGTTCGGTGCCGTGCGCGTCGGCGAGCCGGATGCTGCGGTAGTTGCCGACCGCGTTCACCATCGTCGCGTATTCGTGCGCGACGTCGATCAGCGCCAGCGGGTTCGGGTCGGTCAGCTCGGTCTGATCGGCGAGGATGGTGAGATCGGCGGAGAGACGGTGCAGAACGTCGAGAAAGAAGGTCGTCTGGGCGGCGAGGATCGCGGTCTTCTCGTTGCGCAGGGTTTCGATCTCGTCCTGGCGGCGGATCTCATAGACGCCGACGGCGACGAGCAGGATCAGCACTGCGCCGATCCCGAACACCTTCACAAACAGGCGCGGCCAATGAAATTCTCCGGCCACCGCGTCTTCCTTTCCGGGCCCGGCTCAGAGGCGCACGGGAATCCCGGCCGCCGCCAGGTACGCCTTGGCTTCGCCCACCGAATATTGGCCGAAGTGGAAGATCGACGCCGCCAGAACCGCCGTCGCGCCGCCTTCCCGGATGCCCTCGGCCAGGTGTTCGAGGGTGCCGACGCCGCCGGAGGCGATCACCGGCACGTTCACCGCGCTCGAAACCGCGCGGGTGAGCGCGAGATCGAAGCCCTGGCGCGTGCCGTCGCGATCCATCGACGTCAGCAGGATTTCTCCCGCTCCATATGTGGTCATTCGGCGCGCCCATTCCACCGCGTCGATGCCGGTCGGCTTGCGCCCGCCATGGGTGAAAATCTCGAACTTGCCGGGCGCCACCTGCTTCGCGTCGATCGCGACGACGATGCACTGGTTGCCGAACTTCTCCGCCGCTTCGCGCACGAACTCGGGGCGGTGCACCGCAGCGGTGTTGATCGACACCTTGTCGGCGCCGGCGAGGAGGAGTTTGCGGATGTCCTCGACGACGCGCACGCCGCCGCCGACGGTGAGCGGCATGAAGCACTGCTCGGCGGTGCGGCGCACCACGTCGTAGAGGGTGTCGCGGTTGTCGGAACTCGCGGTGATGTCGAGGAAGCAGAGTTCGTCCGCCCCCGCCGCGTCGTAGACCCGCGCCTGCTCGACCGGATCGCCGGCGTCGATCAGGTCGACGAAGTTGACCCCCTTGACCACCCGCCCGTCCTTGACGTCGAGGCAGGGGATGATGCGCATACTCAGCATCGCGTTACGCCTCCGCCAGAACCTTGCAGGCCTCGACGAGGTCGAGCTTGCCGTCGTAGAGCGCGCGCCCGGCGATCGCGCCGACGACGCCGCTCGCGCGCGATGCCGCGACCCGGCGAATGTCGTCGAGGCCGGCGACGCCGCCCGAAACGATCACCGGAATGCCGCAGGTTTCGGCGAGACGCGCCGAGGCTTCGACGTTGGCGCCCTGCATCGCGCCGTCGCGCGAGATGTCGGTGTGGACGATCGCCGCGACGCCGGCGTCGGCGAAGCGCAGCGCGAGGTCCTCGGCGGTGACTTCCGAGGTTTCCGCCCAGCCTTCCACCGCGACCTTGCCGTCGCGCGCGTCGATGCCGACGGCGATGCGTCCGGGATGGCGGCGGCAGGCGTCCTTGACCAGGGCGGGATCGCGCAACGCCACGGTGCCGAGGATCACGCGGGTGACGCCACGGCCGAGCCAGGCCTCGATCGTCGCCATGTCGCGGATGCCGCCGCCGAGCTGCAGCTCGACGTCGTTGGCGTGCGCGACCTCGAGGATCGCGTCGACCGCGTCGCCGTTGACCGGCTTGCCCGCGAACGCGCCGTTGAGGTCGACGACGTGGAGCCAGCGGCAGCCGGCGACGACGAACCGCGACGCCTGATCGGCGGGGGAGTCGTTGAAGACCGTCGCCTGGGTCATTTCGCCCTTGTACAGACGCACACAGACGCCGTCCTTGAGGTCGATGGCGGGAAAAAGGTTCATCGTGCGGGGTCCCAGGTGAGGAAGTTGCGGATCACGGCGAGCCCGACCGCCTGGCTCTTCTCCGGGTGGAACTGGGTGCCGACGATGTTGTCGCGCCCGACCGCCGCGGTGATCTCGCCGCCGTAGTCGGAGACCGCGAGAACGTCCGCGCGCGCCTTCGGGGCGAACACGTAGCTGTGGACGAAGTAGACCTGGCCGGCGGCGGGGAGGTCGCGGAACACCGGGTGCGGCGCGCCGCTCTCGGTGAGGATCAGGTCGTTCCAGCCCATGTGCGGGATCTTGCGGCCCGGCAGGTCGGCGAGGCGCTCGACCCAGCCCGGCACCCAGCCGAGGCCGGG
>QKGW01000189.1 GCA_003250275.1 Alphaproteobacteria bacterium | reverse complement strand
CGAAAGGTCGAGCTTGGCCTCGGCGGCGATGCGGCGCGCGAGCGGCGACGCGAACACCCGCCCGCCCGGAGCGGCGGCCCCGCTTTCGAGGAAGTCGAACCCGCCCATGCCGAAGCCGAGCGCGGCGGCGGAAACGTCCGGCTGGGCCGGAACCGTACCGGTCTTTTCGGGCGGCAGCGGCGCCTCGGCCTGCGGCTTCGCCTGCGCGGGCTGGGCCGAGAGCGCGCTCGCGTCCTCGCCTTCCTCCAGCAGGATCGCGATCGGCGTGTTCACCGCGCCTTCGTCGACGGCTTCGAGCTCCATCGTCGCCTTGTCGGTCTCGATCTCGGCGATCACGTCGCCCGCGGCGACGGCGTCGCCTTCCTTGACGTTCCACTTCGCCAGGTTGCCCTCGGTCATCGTCGGGGACAGCGCCGGCATCAGGATCTGGATTGCCATTTCGTCTCTCTCCCCTTCCCTCAGCGCGCGCACACGGCTTTGACCGCCGCGACGATGTCGGCGACTTCGGGCAGCGACATCTTTTCGAGATTGACGGCGTACGGCAGCGGAATGTCCTTGCCGGTGACGCGCAGCGGCGGCGCGTCGAGCCAGTCGAAGGCGTATTCGGTCACCAGCGAAACGATTTCGGAGCCGATGCCGGCGTAGGGCCAGCCCTCCTCGATCGAAATGATCCGGTTGGTCTTCTTCACCGAGTGCACGATCGTCGGCAGGTCGAGCGGACGGATCGAACGCAGGTCGATGACCTCCGCCTCGATGCCTTCCTTCGCCAGTTCCTCGGCCGCTTGGAGGGTGACGCCGACCATCCGCGAGAACGCGGTGAGGGTGACGTCCCGGCCACGGCGCTTGATCGCCGCGCGGCCGATCGGCACGAGGTGATCGTCGCCTTCCGGCACCTCGAAGCTCTGGCCGTAGATCAGCTCGTTTTCGAGGAAGATCACCGGGTTCGGATCGCGGATCGCCGCCTTCAGGAGGCCCTTGGCGTCGGACGCCGAATAGGGCGCGACGACCTTGAGGCCCGGGCAGTGGGCGTACCACGAGGCGTAGCACTGCGAGTGCTGCGCGGCGACGCGGCTCGCCGCGCCGTTCGGGCCGCGGAAGACGATCGGCGTGCCGAGCTGGCCGCCCGACATGTAGAGCGTCTTGGCGGCCGAATTGATGATGTGGTCGATCGCCTGCATCGAGAAGTTGAAGGTCATGAACTCGACGATCGGCTTGAGGCCCGACATCGCCGCGCCGACGCCGAGGCCGGTGAAGCCCATCTCGGTGATCGGCGTATCGATGACGCGCTCCGCACCGAACTCGTCGAGCAGGCCCTGCGAGACCTTGTACGCGCCGTTGTACTGCGCGACTTCCTCGCCCATCAGGAACACGTCCTTGTCGCGGCGCATTTCCTCGGCCATCGCGTCGCGCAGCGCCTCGCGCACCGTCATCGCCGACGATTTGGCGAAGGCGGGCTCGGGCTCGGTCACCGGATCGTCCATCGAGAACGCGCTCTCGGTGACGTGGAGCGGGCTGTTGCTTTCGAGCGCGGCGACCGCGACGTTGGCGGTGACGGCCTCGGCGCGCGGCGCGGGTTGCGGCGCGGGCTCGGCCTTCGGCGCTTCGGGCTGCGGCTCGGCCTGGGGCGCGGGCTGCGGCGCGGCGGGTGCGGCGTCGAGCGCGGAAGCGTCCTCGCCCTCGGCGAGGATCAGCGCGATCGGGGTGTTGACCGGGATCGGGTCGCCGCCGGCCTCGACGAGGATCTTGCCGAGGGTGCCATCCTCGATGCTCTCGACCTCCATCGTCGCTTTATCGGTTTCGATTTCGGCGATCACGGTGCCGGAGGTGATCTCGTCACCCTCCTTGACCAGCCATCGCGCGATCTTGCCCTCGGTCATCGTCGGAGAGAGGGCGGGCAGAAGAACGGAAATCGGCATGGTCTCAGGCCTCCAGCAGCACGTCGGTGAACAGTTCGGTCGCGTCGGGTTCCGCGCTCTGCTGCGCGAAGTCCGCCGCCTCGCCGACGATCGCCTTGATTTCCTTGTCGATCTCCTTGAGCGCCGCCTCGTCGAGGACGCCCTGCTTGAGGAGCAGCGCCTTCGCGTTGTCGATCGGGTCGTGCTCCTGGCGCATCCGGCTCACCTCTTCCTTGGAACGGTATTTCGCCGGATCCGACATCGAGTGGCCGCGGTAGCGGTAGGTCTGGAGTTCGAGCACGCACGGGCCCTTACCGGCGCGCACGTCGGCGACCATCGGCGCCGCCTGCTGCTGCACGTGGACCACGTCCATGCCGTCGATCTGCATTCCCGGGATGCCGTAGGCCTGGCCGCGCTTGAACAGCTCGACGTTCGACGAAGCGCGCTCGACCGAGGTGCCCATGCCGTACTTGTTGTTCTCGATCACGTAGATCACCGGCAGCTTCCAGAGCGCCGCCATGTTGAAGCTTTCGTAGACCTGGCCCTGGTTGACCGCGCCGTCGCCGAGATAGCAGAAGGTCACGCCGTCCTCGCCGCGGTAGCGCTGGGCGAACGCGAGGCCGGTGCCGATCGGCACCTGCGCGGCGACGATGCCGTGGCCGCCGAAGAAGTTCTTCTCGCGGCTGAACATGTGCATCGAGCCGCCCTTGCCCTTGGAATAGCCGCCGGAGCGCCCGGTGAGCTCGGCCATCACGCCTTTCGGGTCCATGCCCGAGGCGAGCATGTGGCCGTGATCGCGATAGCTGGTGACGATGCAGTCGTTGTCCTGCGCGAGGCTCTGCAGCCCCGTCACCACCGCTTCCTGACCGATGTAGAGGTGGCAGAAGCCGCCGATCAGGCCCATGCCGTAAAGCTGGCCCGCTTTCTCTTCGAAACGGCGGATCAACAACATCGTACGGTATTGGGAGAGCAGGCTATCGGTGGAAACTTCGGCCGTCTTGGCGGCGGACCGGCGGGTCGACTTCCGCGGTGTGGCGCTCACATTCGTTCTCCATTCCCGTTGGGTTCGCGGCGCCGGGACCGGCCCGCACGGGCGTTGCCCGCCCTTCTTAGACGCTCCTAGAAGTAGCCTGGGGTCCGGGCGGTTTCAAGGGACAGACCGATCACATTCTTTCAATTAAGTTGTTGGTTTTTCACGGTAATAGTATTTTTAACCAATGTTCGGTCAAGGTTCTTTCTTCGCCGCGCAACGAGTCGCGCACGAAAATGTCAAAACCCACCCGAAAAGATGGGTGAATTAACCCTTCGAGAAACCGGGTCAGAGGGTGTTGTTGAAGAGGACGATGTCGCCCTTGTCGGCGAGATCGAGGATGATCCGCGCCCGCTCCTCGACGAGGTCGAGATCGAGACTTTCGGGCCGCAGCAGCGAAACCCGGCGTTCGAGCACCGCGCGCTCGCGCCCGGTGTCCTCCTTGATCAGCTCGGCCTGGGCGATCGCGACGCGCAGGTCGCGGTACGCGAGAAGGCCGCGCTCGCCGTTG
>QKGW01000134.1 GCA_003250275.1 Alphaproteobacteria bacterium | reverse complement strand
ACCTTGTTCTCCACCCAGATGCGCCCCGCGGTGGCGGTGATCAGGCCGAAGATCACGATCGACAGACCGCCGATCACCGGACCCGGAATGGTGAGGATCAGCGCGCCGAACTTCGGCGAGAAGCCGAGCAGGATCGCGAACATCGCGGCGACGACGAACACCAGGGTGGAGTAGATCCGCGTTACCGCCATCACGCCCATGTTCTCGGCGTAGGTGGTCACGCCGGTGCCGCCCGAGAAGCCCGAGAGGATCGTCGCCAAGCCGTCGCCGACGAAGGCGCGGCCGATGAAGGGGTCGAGGTTGCGGCCGGTCATCGCGCCGATCGCCTTGATGTGGCCGAGGTTCTCCGCCACCAGGATGATCGCGACCGGGGCGATCAGCGCCATCGCGCTGACGTCGAACACCGGAGCGGTGAAGCTCGGCGCGCCGAACCACGGCGCGGAGGCGAGGCCGGAGAAGTCGATCGGCTTGCCGTAGCCGAGGAGATTGGCGCCGATCGCGTAGACGACGTAGCCCGCGAAGCCGCCGATCAGCACCGGGATGCGGCGCATCATGCCGGGGGCGTAGACCGCGGCGAGGCCGACCGCGACGATGGTGACGATGCCCGCGACGCTATCGAAGCCGGAGCCGCTCACCCCCTTGACCGCGATCGGCGCGAGGTTGAGGCCGATCGCCGCGACGATGCCGCCGGTGACCACCGGGGGCATCAGCGTCTCGATCCACTTATAGCCGGCCTTCATCACCACCAGGCCGATGGCGAGGTAGAGCACGCCCGCCGCGATGATGCCGCCCAGCGCCACCGGGATGTTGAGGTTGGGGCCCTTGCCCGCGTAGGCCGAAGCCGCGATCACCACCGCGATGAACGAGAAGCTGGAGCCGAGGTAGGAGGGCACCCGTCCGCCGACGACGAGGAAGAAGATCAGCGTGCCGATGCCGGAGAACAGCACCGCGACGTTGGGGTCGAAGCCCATGATGATCGGCGCGAGCACGGTCGAGCCGAACATCGCGACGACGTGCTGAAAACCGGCGATCACGGTCTGCGGCCAGGGCAGGCGCTCGTCGGGCGCGACGCGGTCGGCGGTGGTCAGCTTCCACTCGGGAAACCAGCTATCGGAGGGGCTCTTGGTCATGGCGTGTCTTTCGGATTCAGCGGTGGCGTTTTCGTCGGCGGCAAGCGCGGGCGAACGAGATCGTCACTCTCCCAGATGAAGCAAATATGGCGACGGCGCAGCTTGACATATGTCCGCCGCCCGCGCCACCGCTCGGTGCGGCGCCGGGGTGGGTCAGCGCGCGGGTGGGGCGGGACTCGCGGGATCGAAGCCGATTTGCCAGAAATCCGCTTCGAGGCGGCTGGCGGCGGCGAAGATCGCCGCGAGTTCGCCGAAGCGCGCCTCGGTGAGACTCCGCGCGGCGAGGCGGTCGAGCTGGGCGATCGCCGCCCGGGCGACCGCCTGGTAGGCGTCGGAGGCGTATTCGCCGATCCACTCGCGGTAGGGGTGGTTCGGGTCCGCCGCGAGCGCCGGGGCGAGGCGCGCGCCGATTTCGGCGTAGCCGATTACGCAGGGTGCGAGCGCGGCGTAGAGGTCGAGGAGGTCGCCCGACGCACCGCAGTCGAGCACGTAGCGGGTGTAGGCGACGGTCGCCGGGTGCTCGGGCGCGGCTTCGAGGTCGGCGGGGGAGAGGCCCCAGCCGGCGCACAGGCGCACGTGCAGGTGCATCTCGTCGAGGATCGCGTCGAGCGCCGCGCGCGCCGCGCGCAGGTCGTCGAGGCTGCGGCTCTTGTAGGCGGCGAGCGCGTTGGCGCGCGCGAACTGGATCAGAAACAGGTAGTCCTGCACGAGGTAGGCGCGGAACGCCGCCTCGGGCAGGGTGCCGGCCTCCATCTCGCGCACGAAGCGGTGCTCGACGTAGCGCGCCCAGTCGCGGGCGGCGGCGCGTTTCAGACGTTCGAAGGTGGTCATGGCGCTCCCCAAGCGGTGCGGACTTCGCAGATGGGGGCGTTCGCGGCGCGCGCAAGCGGGCGTTTTCGTTTGCCGCGCGGGAGCGGGCGGCGGATAGTGCGCGGGTTGGAAAACCGGGGAGCGCGAACGTGAAGCGTGGAATGCTGAGGCCGCAGGCGATCGGGTTGCTGCTGCTCGTCCCGCCGCCGCTGTTCTGGGCGGGGAACTTCATCGTCGGGCGCGCGATGCGCGGCGAGGTGCCGCCGCTGACGCTGTCGTTCTGGCGCTGGGTGATCGCGTTCGTCTGCCTGCTGCCGTTCGCGTGGCGGCCGATGCGGCGCGACTGGCCGCTCTACCGCGCCAACGCCTTCCTCATCGTGCGGGCGACGGTCGCGGGCGTGGTCGCGTTCAACTCGCTGATCTACGTCGGCCTGCAATGGACCGCCGCCGCCAACGGCCTGCTGCTCAACTCCTTCATTCCGATCCTGATCATGCTCTTCGGCGCGGTGTTCTACGGCCAGCCGCTGCGCCGCGCGCAGGTGTTCGGCCTCGCGCTGTCGTTCTCGGGGGTGCTCACCATCGTCATGCACGGCGAATGGGCGCGGCTCGCGGCGCTCGAATTCTCGCCGGGCGACCTCGTGGTGTTCTGCGCGATGATCTCCTGGGCGTTCTACACCTTGTGGCTGCGCACCATCCCGCCCGAGATCGACCGCATCGGCCTGATGGGCGCGCAGATCGGCCTCGCGCTGGTGGCGCTGCTGCCGATGTACCTCGGCGAGCGCGCCTTCGGCTACGCGCCGACCTGGGACCGCGACGCCTTCGCGGCGCTCGCCTACCTCGGGGTGTTCCCCTCGGTACTCGCGTATCTCTTCTACAACATCGGCGTCGCGCGCGTCGGCGCGGCGAAGGCGGGGCTGTTCATCCACCTCATCCCGGTGTTCGGCGCGGTGCTCGCGGTGCTGTTCCTGCACGAAACGCTGCACCCCTACCACGCCTTCGGCATCGCCGCGATCCTCTCGGGCATCGCCTTCGCGGTGCGTCCGGCGCGCGAGAAGGCGCCCGCCTGAACGCCGCCCGCGGCCCTCGCGGAGGAGCCCGCCCCGGCGATTGAAAACCTGAAGCGGTTCGGCGATGCTCGTCATTGCCGCGGGGAACGTGCCGCCGTGCCGGGGTGGCGGTTATCGGAAATTCGCGCCGGAGCCCCCGCCGGGTATCGATGCCTCGAACCGGTTTCGGTCGG
>QKGW01000172.1 GCA_003250275.1 Alphaproteobacteria bacterium | reverse complement strand
CCCGTGCGGCCCGGATGAACCGGCCGCCTGAAAAATCCATCGATGGAGGAAGACGATGAAACGGATCACCGTGCTCACGGCTGCGCTCCTCGCCATCACCGCGACGCCCGCCTTCGCGGCGATGAGCGACCAGGAGTTCGTCACCAAGGCCGGAATCGCGGGCAAGTACGCGTTCCAGTCCGCGCTGTTCGCCACCACCGCCTCGCCCGACAAGCGGGTGATGAGCTACGCGCAGAAGACGGTCGAGGAAAAGACCGACCTCAACGCGCGTCTGCACGCGATTGCCCGGCGCGAAAAGCTCGCAATGCCGTACGCGCTCGACGCCGAGCATGACGACATGATCCACGCGCTCGAGGCCGCCGAGCTGAAGTCGGACGGCCACGCCCAGGATCTCTACGTGACGCAGCAGAAGAAGGTGCGCGACCAGACCATCGCGCTCTACGAACGCTACATCCGCGAGGGCACCAACGTCCGCCTCAAGGATTACGCCGCGGCGTCGCTCTCGACCCTGAAGGAACAGGACAAGGCGATCACGCCGCTCGCCCGCATGGCGATGCGCTGACCCCGCGACGGGGGAGGGAGTTGGAGATTCCCTCCCCCGTTTCCATTTCTAGGGTCGCTTCCGCCACCCTGGAGGATTTCCGATGAGCTGGCTCCCCGCTTCCGACCCGGTGCTCGGCGACGCGCCGAGCTGCGACGCCCTCGACCTCGTGATCGTGCCCCGCGCCCGCGACATCGGCGATTTCGAGGTGCGCCGCGCGCTGCCGCACGCGAAACGCCAGATGGTCGGGCCGTTCATCTTCTTCGACCAGATGGGGCCGGTGCAGTTCATCGGCGGCCAGGGCATGGACGTGCGCCCGCACCCGCACATCGGGCTGGCCACCGTCACCTACCTGTTCGACGGCGCGGTGATGCACCGCGACAGCGCCGGCCACGTCCAGGAGATCCGCCCCGGCGCGATGAACCTGATGACCGCCGGACGCGGCATCGCGCACTCGGAGCGCACCCCCGACCTGGTGCGCGCGAACGGCCAGCGGATGTACGGCATCCAGACCTGGATCGCGCTGCCCGAGGCGCAGGAGGAGATCGCGCCGTCGTTCCAGCACTACGCCGCCGACGTGCTCCCCGAGGTCGCCGAACGCGGCTTCACCGCGCGGGTGATCGCCGGGTCGTCGTTCGGCGTCTCCGCTCCGGTCGCGACCACCTCGCCGTGGTTCTACGCCGAGGTGGTGATCGCCGCCGGAGCTTCCGCGCCGCTCGACCCCGACCACGAGGAACGCGCGGTCTACGTCGTCGAGGGCGAGGTGAAGATCGCGGGCGAAACCTTCGCCGCACCTGCGCTGTTGATCTTCCGCCCCGGCGATCGTATCACCGTCACGGCGGTGACGCCGTCGCGGCTGATGTTCCTCGGCGGCGACGCGATGGAAGGTCCGCGCTACGTGTGGTGGAATTTCGTCTCCTCGCGCAAGGACCGCATCGAACAGGCCAAACAGGACTGGAAGACCGGGCGCTTCGAACCGGTGCCCGGCGAAACCGAGTTCATCCCCCTGCCCGAGTGAAGGAGTGGTTATGAGACTGTTGGGAGTTGCCCTCGCCGCCATGCTCGGCCTCGCGGCGGTGCCCGCGTATGCCGCGATGGATGCCCAGGAGCTGGTCGACCGGACTGCCCACGGCGACATGTTCGAGGTCCAGTCGAGCCGCATGGCGCTCCACCTCGCCAAGGACGACGCGGTGCGCGACCTCGCGCGCAAGATGATCGTCGAACACACCGAAGCGATGGTCGCGCTCAAGCAGGTGGTCAACGCCCAGGGCCTCGGCTTCCCCGAGGGGCTCGATCCGGAGCGCAAGGAGCGCCTGTTCGCGCTCAAGGACCTCGGCGAGCGCTTCACCCCGCGTTACCTCGCGGCGATCGCCGACGACCACCGCGAACTCGCCAAGCTGCTGTCGCGCTACGCCGCCGAGGGCGGCAACGCCGCGCTCAAGGACTTCGCCCGCGGCGCCCTGCCGTCGGTCAAGGCGCACCTCGCCGAAATCGAAGCGCTGCTCGCGCGCTGAGCCGCCTCCGGCGCGGCCGCGCGGAGTGCGGCGACAAACCCGGACGGCGGCGGGCCGATGCCCTCCGTCGCCCCGTCCTCGCGGCGCTACGGCCCGAGGACCAGCCAGTGCACGAACCGCAGCAGCGGATCGAGCACGCCCGAGATGTAGAGCAGCCCGCCGGCAAGCACGATTCCCACGACGGTCACCACCGGACGAAGCCAGTCCGGCAGTTGCGGCGCAGTAAATTTCTGGAAGCGGCGCGGCGGTCTGGCGCGGCCGTGAGCGGTGTCCGCCACATAGACGGCGGAATGTCTCAGCAACGGAGTCATGGCGTCCTCCCGCATTACCGAAACTTCGCGAATTCTAGCACGAATCCGCGCCGGGGAGGATGAAACCTGGCCAATCAGGGGCGCGGCAGGAACTTCGCCTCCGCCCACGCCGCAATCCGGTCGTCGACGAGGATTTCGCCGCGCAGGCGGTAGAGATGGCCGCGTTGCGACACCGGGCGCGCCGCGATTTCGAGCAGCGCGTCGGAGCGAATCGGGCGGACGTAGCGCACCCGTAGATCGGCGGTGACCGCGGCGACGCCCTGGTAGAACAGGCAATGCGTCATCGCCGCATCGAGCAGCGTCGCGATCACCCCGCCGTGGAGCATCCCGTCGTATCCCTCGAAATCGGCGCGCGCGGGAAAGAACCCCTGCACCCCGCCCGCGCCGTCGGCGACGAACGCCACCCGCAGCGAGCGCGGATTGTGCTCGCCGCAGGCGACGCAGCGCGCGTGGCCGTAGAACCGTCCGAGGGCCGAGGACGCGTCCATCGCCGCCGCCTCAGTGGTGATGATCTCCGCCGCCGCAGGCGAGCGCGGGCTCGAACGGCACCGCCTTGCCCGCGAGCAGCGCCGAAACCGCATCGCCGACCGCGGCGCAATCCGCCGCGACGTAGGGGCGGATGCCCGCCTCCAGCATCGCGATCAGCGGGCGGCGACCCATCCCCGCGGCGACGACGTGGGTCGCGCCGTGACCGCGCAGAAGGTCGACCGGCACCATGCAGCCGCCGTGCTGGTGGTCGGGGTTGGCCACCACCTCGACGCCCGTGACCTCCTCGCCCGCGAGGGTGACGAGGGTGAACGCGGCGCAGTGGCCGAAGTGGGCCGA
>QKGW01000358.1 GCA_003250275.1 Alphaproteobacteria bacterium | reverse complement strand
TCTGTCGGTCACGCTCGGCGACGAGGGCGACGAAGTTACGCGCGGCGGGCGCGGTCTCGGTGCGGCGCATCGCGCAGGCGAGGCGGGCGACCGGCTGCTCGCCCTCGAACGGCACGTAGGCAACGCCCGCGACCTTCACCTGCGCCATCGAGCGCGGCACCACCGACACCCCCATCTCGGCGGCGACGAGGTTGATCACCGAGGCCATCTGCGGCGCTTCCTGGACGAGATCGGGGGTGAACCCGGCGCGGTGGCAGTGGCGCACCACCTCCTCGTAGAGCCCGAGGCAGACCGGGCGCGGATAGAGCACGAACGGCTCCTTGGCGAGCGCATCGAGCGGCGCGCCGGTGCGGCGCGCGAGCGGGTGCGCCGCGGGCACCGCGATCAGCATCGGCTCGTCGGGGAAGCGGTAGAGCTTGAGGCCCTCCTCGTCGTCGGCGCTCGGGCGGATGAAGCCGATGTCGATGTCGCCCTTGTGCAGCGCCTCGACGAGCTGGACGGTGTTGCGCTCGGTCAGGCTGAGGTCGACGGTCGGATAGGCGCGGCGGTAGGCGCGGATCATCGACGGCACCAGCGGATTGAACGCCGCCGAGCCGGTGAAGCCGACGCGCAGGCGGCCGATCTCGCCGCGCGCGGCGCGCAGGGCGGCGGTCTTGGCGGCCTCGGCCTGGGCGAGGATGCCGCGCGCGACCTCAAGAAACGCCTTGCCCGCCTCGGTGAGTTCGGCGCCGTGCGGCACGCGGTGGAACAACGGCGCACCGACCTCGGTTTCGAGATCGCGGATCTGCTGGCTGAGCGGCGGCTGGCCGATGCCGACGCGGGCGGCGGCGCGCGTGAAGTTGCGTTCCTCGGCGACGGCGAGGAAGTATCGGAGGTGTCGCAGTTCCATCGGTTCGTCCCGTGGTGGTTACGCGCCCGCCGCGAGCCCCAGCGCCTCGGCCATCTCCGCGATCTCGCGGAGCTTGGCGTCGAAGGCGGACCAGTCGTCGCGGGCATCGATCGCCGACCAGAGTCCCTCCACGTCGGCGATCAGCATCGTACACGGTTCCGCACGGGAAAAGTATGACCGCTGCAACAGTTCGGGGTGCTCGGGCGCGAAACCGTCGAGCGCCGCGCGCACCGGCGCGAACGCCTCCCCGTCGTAGAGTTCGGCGACCGGGCTGCGCCCGGCGCGCTCCGCGCTCGCGAGGCCGCCGAACCAGTCGTGCCAGGGCTGCGCGAACGGCGCCTCGCTCTCGTAGAGGAAGCGCCACCACGCCTCCGAAAGCGCGATCCGCGCCGCGTCGTCGCCGGGCTCGGCGAGGCCGAGGCGGCGCAGCACCGCGGCCTGGAAGGCGCGGCCGAAGTCGTCGGCGAAGCCGTCGAGGGTCGCCTGCAGCTCGGCGCGCGGCGCGAGCGGCAGCAAGCACTCGGCGAGGCGCGCGAGATTCCACGCGAGCGTCTGCGGCTGCGCGCCGAAGGCGTAGAGCCCGGTGCGGTCGAAGTAGGCGGCGGTGAAGCCGGGGTCGAGGGTGGGGACGAAACGCCACGGGCCGTAGTCGAAGCTCTCTCCGGTGACGTTGATGTTGTCGGTGTTCAGGACGCCGTGCGCGAAGCCCGCGGTCATCCACTGCGCGCCGACGCGCGCGACGCGGCGCTGCACCTCAGCGAGGAACGCGAGCGCGCGCGCCGGGCCGGCGGTCGGCAGGAGTTCGGGCATGTAGGTCTCGACCACGTAGTCGAGCAGCTTCGCCAAATCCTCGTCCTCGCCGAGCGCGCGCAGGCGCTGGAAGGTGCCGATGCGGATGTGCGAATGCGACAGGCGCACCAGCACCGAGGCACGCGTCGGCGAGGGCTCGTCGTTGCGTTCCAGCGCCTCGCCGGTCTCGACCAGGCTGAACGACTTCGAGGTGTCGACGCCGAGGGCTTCGAGCATTTCGGTGGCGAGGATCTCGCGCACCCCGCCCTTGAGCGTCAGGCGGCCGTCGCCGAAGCGCGAATAGGGGGTCTGGCCGCTGCCCTTGGTGCCGAGGTCGAGAAGGCGGCCGCGGTCGTCGCGGAGCTGCGCGTAGAGGAAGCCACGCCCGTCGCCGAGTTCGTCGTTGTAGCTGCGGAACTGGTGGCCGTGGTAGCGGAAGGCGAGCGCCTCGGGAAGGGTCTCCGGCAGCGGCGCGAAGCGCGCCATCGCGTCGATCCAGTCCGCGTCGGACAGCCCGTCGAGGCCGACCCGCGCCGCCCAACGGCGGTTGCGGTAGCGCAGCCGGTGCTCGGGGAAGCGCGCCGGTTCGACGACGTCGTAGAACGCCGAACCGAGATCCAACGCACGGCGCGATGGCCGGTATGCAGGATCGGCGATGGTCGAAATCATAAGCTTGCCTTATTTTCGTCGGGCGGTCTGGTGAGGTCGGGAATTCCGCCTATATCCGGGAAAGAAACCGCTCTGTATGTAGTCCAATACGCAGGATAACCTAGTCCGCGCGCGTGAAAATCGCGCCCAGGTGCAGTGATGGTCCATGTGACGCCCGCCGATTCCGCGCTCGCCAGCGCAGCCGATGACGACCTCCCCGCCACGCCACCCGCGCCGCCTCCGGCGAGCCCCGCGCCGACGCCCGAGGGCGACCCCGAATTCACCCGCCGCGGCACCGCCGCCTACTGGCGCATCACCATCGGGCTGTTCCTCGTCGGCTACGCCACCTTCTCGCTGATCTACTGCGTGCAGCCGCTGCTGCCGATCCTCGCCGAGGCGTTCCACGTCTCCCCGGCGGAAAGCTCGCTCAGCCTGTCGCTCACCACCGCCTGCCTCGCGGTGTCGATCCTCTGCTTCGGCGCGCTTTCCGAAAACCTCGGACGCAAGTGGCTGATGTTCGCCTCGATGGGCATCGCCTCGGTGCTCTCGGTGGTTTCCGCGTTCATCCCCGACTGGCACCTGCTGCTCGCCACCCGCGCCGCGATCGGCATCGCACTCGGCGGGGTTCCGGCGGTGGCGATGGCCTACCTCGCCGAGGAGATCGAACCCAAGGGCCTCGGCCTCGCGATGGGCGTCTACATCGGCGGCAACGCCTACGGCGGGATGTCGGGCCGCGTCATCACCGGGTTCGTCGCCGAGCACTTTTCCTGGCCGGTGGCGATCGGCTTCATCGGCGCGACCGGCGCGCTCTCGGTGATCTGCTTCGCGCTGCTGCTGCCGGAATCGCGCAACTTCCGCCGCAAGGTCACCTTCAGCGTCCGCGACCACCTCGCCAACTGGAAGCGCCACCTCGCCAACCCACGCCTCGCGGCGCTGTTCGTGGTCGGCTTCCTTGCGATGGGCGCGTTCGTCACCGTCTACAACTACGTCGGTTTCCGCCTGCTCGCGCCGCCGTTCGCGCTCTCGCACGACGAAATCGCGCTGATCTTCACCTGCTACCTGTTCGGCATCGTCGCCTCGGCGGCGGCGGGCGCGCTGTCCGACCGCATCGGGCGCGGCCCGGTGCTCACCGGCGGCATGGCGCTGGCGCTGATCGGCCTCGTTTTCACCCTCTCCGATTCGCTCGCGGTCACCATCGTCGGCATCGCGATCCTCACCTTCGGCTTCTTCACCGCCCACTCGACCGCGTCGAGCTGGATCGGCCAGACCGCGCGCGGCGCCAAGGGCCACGCCGCGTCGCTCTACCTCCTCGCCTATTACGTCGGCTCGTCGGTGCTCGGCTCCTCGGGCGGCTGGTTCTGGAGCCATGGCGGCTGGGTCTGGGTCGCGGCGTTCTGTGCCGCCGCCTGGGTGCTCACCGCGGCGATCGCGGTGACGCTGCAAATGAACGCGCGCACGATCAGATGATGTCGTCGACGATGCCGCCGTCCACCCGCATCGCCGCGCCGGTGGTCGCCGAGGCCTGCGTCGAACACAGATAAACCGCCATGTTCGCCACCTCCTCGGGGGAGGCGGCGCGGCGGATCAGCGACCCCGGGCGGTGCGACCGGACGAAATCCGCCGCCACCTCCTCGACCGGACGGCCACTCGATTCCACCTCTTCCGCCAGCATGTCCGCGACGCCCTCGGAGAGCGTCGGCCCCGGCAGCACCGCGTTGACGGTCACGCCGGTGCCGGCGACGCGTTTGGCGAGGCCGCGCGAGATCGCCAGCACCGCGGTCTTGGAAAAACCGTAGTGGAGCATGTCGGGCGGGATGTTGCGGCCGGATTCGGAGGAGAGGAACAGCACCCGCCCCCAGCCCGCGTCGATCATCCGCGGCAGGTAGCCGCGCGACAGCCGCACCCCCGACATCACGTTGACGTCGAACATCCGCCGCCAGTCGTCGTCGTCGAGCTCGAAGAAATTCTTCTGTTCGAAGATTCCAAGGTTGTTGACGAGGATGTCGGGGGCGGGGTGCGCCTGGATCAGCGCGCCGCAGCCGTCGGCGGTGGCGAGGTCGACGGCGAAACCCTCGACCGCGACCTCGCGCTCGGGCGTGGCGATCGCCTTGACCGCGGCGGCGACCTTCTCCTCGCGGCGGCCGGTGACGATCACCCGCGCGCCCGCGAGCGCGAGGCCCTCGGCGATGGCGAAGCCGATGCCCTCGGACGAGCCGGTGACGACGGCGGTCTTGCCGCTGAGATCGATGCGCATGACAGAAGCTCCTCGGAATTGCGGTTCGGGGAGCCGGGCTTGGCGCGTCAGTCGACGATGAACAGCTTCACGCCGGTCTTGGTCGAAGACCGGTGCGCCGCGTCGCCGAAGTCGGAAACCTCGTAACTCTCCCCCGCCGAGATGGTGAAACGGCGGCCGTCGCGCAACTCGGTTTCGAGTTCGCCTTCGAGCACGTAGAGGATGTGGCCGCGGTCGCACCAGTGGTCGGCGAGGTAACCGGGCGAGTAGTCGACGCGGCGGATGCGCACGTCGCCGACGTTCAAGGTGCGCCAGGTCGCGGTGCCGGTCTCGCCGGGGTGCTCGGTGGCGGGGAGCGCGTCCCAGGCGGTGACGGTGAACGGCAGGTCGGGCAATTTCATCGCAAGGTTCCTAAATCAGATCGGTAGGGCTTCCGCCGCCTTGATCTCCTCCATCACCGCGTAGGTGCGGGTTTCGCGCACCCCCGGCAGCGGCAGGATGACGTCGGCGAGGAAGGCGCGGTAGGCGGTCATGTCGCGCACGCGGGCCTTGATCAGGTAGTCGAAGCCGCCGGCGACGAGATGGCATTCGAGCACCTCGCCCGCGCGCTTCACCTGCGCCGCGAACGAATCGAAGACGTCGGGACTGGTGCGGTCGAGCAGGACCTCGACGAACACCAGGAGGCCGCGCCCGATCTTCGCCGGATCGAGCCGCGCACGGTAGCCGAGGATGAAGCCGTCGCGGGTGAGCCGCCGGACCCGGTCGGCGGTGGCGGTGGGCGAAAGTCCGATGCGGTCGGAGAGTTCGGCGGTGGTGATCCGCCCGTCCGACTGCAGCACGCGGAGGATCTTACAATCGAGACGATCCAATCCTTCGATTTCACTGTCGGACATCGCATCTGCCTTTGAAGTCACGGCGACGAGGCATCATATACCCGAGAAACGCGGCTGAACAGCGCATATCATGTGGAATCGAAAGGCGGCCACGGGGCCGCCTCCGGCATTTGGTTTCGAGGACCGCCACCCATGACCGCGACTCTTGCCCTGGTTTCGAACACCCCGGTCGCGCCCTTCCGCGCGCCGTACGCGCCCGACGACGCCGAACTCGTCCGCGCCCTGATCGCCGAGACCGGCTTCTCGCCCGAGGCCGACCAACGCATCGACGCCGAGGCGACGCGCCTGATCCAGGCGATCCGCGCCGAAACCGGCAGCCTCGGGGTCGAGGAATTCCTGCGCGAGTTCGCGCTCTCGACGCGCGAAGGGCTCGCGCTGATGGTGCTCGCCGAGGCGCTGTTGCGGGTGCCCGACGCCGCCACCGCCGACCGCCTGATCGAGGACAAGCTCAACGAGGCGCAGTTCGACAACCACGAGCGCGTCTCCGACGCCTGGCTGGTCTCCGCCTCGGCGTGGGCGATGGGCGTGACCGCCAAGGTGCTGCGCCCCGACGACACCCCGCTCGGCATCCTCCACGGCGCGATCCGCCGCCTCGGCCGCCCGACGGTGCGCACCGCCGCGTTCCAGGCGATGAAGGTGATGGGCCATCAGTTCGTTCTCGGCCAGACCATCGAGGCCGCGATCGAGCGCGCCAAGGGTAAGGCCGCCAAGGGCTACCGCCACTCCTACGACATGCTCGGCGAGGGCGCCCGCACCCGCGCCGACGCCGACAAGCACTACGCCTCCTACGTCGCCGCGCTGACCGCGATCGGCAAGGCGGCGGGTTCCAAGGGCGCGCTGCCGCACCGCCCGGGGATGTCGGTGAAGCTCTCGGCGATCCACCCGCGCTACGAGGCGACCAACCAGGAGGCGGTGATGGCCGACCTGGTGCCGAAGCTGATCGAGCTCGGGCGCCTCGCCAAGGATTACGACCTCAACCTCACCATCGACGCCGAGGAGGCCGACCGCCTCGAACTCTCGCTCGACATCTTCGCCGCCAGCCTCGCCGACCCGTCGCTCAAGGGCTGGAGCGGCTACGGCCTCGCGATTCAGGCCTACCAGAAGCGCGCGCGGGGCGTCGTCGACTGGGTCGGCGACCTCGCGGAAAGCCTCGACCGCCGCCTGATGGTGCGGCTGGTCAAAGGCGCCTACTGGGACACCGAGGTGAAGCGCGCGCAGGAGCGCGGCCTCGCCGACTATCCGCTGTTCACCCGCAAGGCCGCGACCGACCTCTCCTACCTCGCCTGCGCCCGCCGCCTGATGGCGCTCCGGCCGCGCATCTACCCGCAGTTCGCCAGCCACAACGCGCTTTCGGTCGCGTTCGTGCGCGAGCTCGGGCGCGAAGGCTGGTCGGACCGCGACCCCGGCTACGAGTTCCAGAAGCTGCACGGCATGGGCGACGCGCTCTACGCGCCGGTGGTCGAGGAGGACGGCATCCCCTGCCGCATCTACGCCCCCGCCGGGCACCACCGCGACCTGCTCGCCTACCTCGTCCGCCGCCTGCTCGAAAACGGCGCCAACTCGTCGTTCGTCGCCACCGTCGGCGACCTCGACGTGCCGGTCGAAAGCCTGCTGACGCGCCCGGCGGCGGGTCTCGGCGACGGTTCGCGCGCCCGCCACGGCCGCCTGCCGCTGCCGGTCGACCTCTACGGCACGCGCAAGAATTCGATCGGCATGGAACTCGGCGACGCGGCGCAGCGCGAGGCCCTCGAGGCGGCGCTCGCCGCGCACGCCGACGACCGCGTCCACGCCGCACCGCTGCTCGACGGCAAGGCGGCCGACGGTGCGGCGCGCCCGGTGCTTTCGCCGATCGACGGCCGCACCGTCGCGGGCGACGTGGTCGAGGCCGACGCGGCGCTCGCCGCCGAAGCGATCGGCCGCGCGGGCGCGGGCTTCGCCGCGTGGGACCGCACCCCCGCCTACGACCGCGCCGCCGCCCTCGAACGCTGGGGCGACGCGATCGAGGCCGAGCGCGAGCGGCTGATGGCGCTGCTTGCGGTCGAAGCGGGCAAGACCCAGGGCGACGCCCTCGCCGAGGTGCGCGAGGCGATCGACTTCTGCCGCTACTACGCCACCGAGGCGCGCCGCCAGTTCGGCGAGCCGAAGCGCCTGCCCGGCCCGACCGGCGAAGACAACCGCCTCGTCCACCGCGGCCGCGGCGTGTTCGTCTGCATCTCGCCGTGGAACTTCCCGCTCGCGATCTTCGTCGGCCAGGTGGCGGCGGCGCTCGCCGCCGGCAACGCGGTGGTCGCCAAACCCGCCGGCAACACTCCCTTGATCGCCTGCGAGGCGGTGCGCCTCGCGCACAAGGCGGGCGTCGCCGCGGCGGCGCTGCAGTTCGTCCCCGGCCCGGTCGGCTCGGCGCTGGTCGCCGACCCGCGCGTCGCTGGCGTCGCCTTCACCGGCTCGACCGAGACCGGGCGCGGCATCAACCGCGCGCTCGCCGCCAAGGACGGCCCGATCGTGCCCTTGATCGCCGAAACCGGCGGCATCAACGCGATGATCGTCGACGCCACCGCGCTCCCCGAGCAGGTCGCCGACGACGTGGTGATGTCGGCGTTCCGCTCCGCCGGTCAGCGCTGCTCGGCGCTGCGCCTCCTGTTCGTGCAGGAGGACGTCGCCGAGGAGATGATCAAGATGATCGCGGGCGCGGCGCGGGAACTCGCGGTCGGCGACCCGCGCAAGCTCGTCACCGATGTCGGCCCGGTGATCGACGCGCCGTCGCGCGACGCAATCCGCGCCTACGTCGACGAGATGCGCGCCGCCGGCAAGGTCGCGTTCGAGGGCGCGGTGCCGCCCGGCGAGTTCGGCGCGGGCACCTGGATCGCGCCGACGATCGTCCGCCTCGACGACCCCGCCGAGCTGACCCGCGAGGTATTCGGCCCGGTGCTCCACGTGGTGACCTGGAAGGCGAAGGATCTCGACAAGGTGATCGACGCGGTCGCCGCCACCGGCTACGGCCTCACCCTCGGCGTCCACTCGCGCATCGAGGCGCGGGTGCGGCGGATCGTCGAGCGGCTCCAGGTCGGCAATGTCTACGTCAACCGCAACATCATCGGCGCGGTGGTGGGGGTGCAGCCGTTCGGCGGCTCGGGTCTGTCCGGCACCGGCCCGAAGGCGGGTGGCCCCGGATACCTCGCCCGCTTCGCCCTCGAACAGACGGTCTCGATCAACACCGCGGCGGCGGGCGGCAATGCCACGCTGATCGCGATGGGCGAGGACTGAACGCACGAAAAGGAGCGCCGGATCGCTCCGGCGCTCCCTTTCCGTCCGTCCTTCGCGCGGGTGTCAGCGCTTGAAGGTCGGCGCGGATTTCAGATCGTCCTTCGACGCCTGGATCGTCAGGCGCTTTTCGTTGTCCTGGCCGATCGACCAGTTCAGCCGGTCGAAGGCGACCGCGACGTCCTTCTCGCCGACGCCGAGGAAGCCGCCGACGCCGATCACCACGGCCTCGGCCTTACCGTCCGACGACATCATCACGTCGTTGACGTCGCCGACCTTCTCGGCGCGCTCGCCGGTGCCGTTATAGACCTCCTCGCCGATCAGATTGCTCGCGAGCACTTGGCCCTGGCTGCCGGTGATGTAGCCGTTCTGGGTGGTCATCGGCGTGCGCGGGCGATCCTTCGAGAACACCGTGACGCCGTACTGGCTGTCGCCCGCGTTCATCGTCGTGGTGTAGCTCTCCATCGCCGCGCCCGACCCGGTCCCCAGACGCTGAACATCCTGGGCGATCGCGGCGGTCGAAAGCGCCGCGACGAGCGCCGTCGCGGTCAGAAGAGGCGTGATCGTCAAAGGCTTGATCATGGGTCTCCATCCTGCGTGGCGATTTCCGGACGCACCGCGGCGGGCCGCGGAAATCGGTCACGGTTCCTGTTCGGCGCCGCACCGGCGCCCTCGAATGCTCGGTCTTGAAAGAGCGGCCGCATCGGCGGCCCGGCGGGGCTCTCCGCCCCGCGCCCGGCGGCGGTGCCGCCCGGCTCAGCGTCAGAAGATGACGTCGCTCGCCATCGCCGCGACGCTGAGAGCGAGAAGAATCGCGATCGACAGCCCGACCCACTGGCCGACGCGGTTGTTCACCACCGCGTCTTCGGCGCGGGCGAGAACTTTCGTGTACATGTCGGCGCGGTCGGTCATCTCTGCGCGTCTCCCTGCTCGGTTCTGGAGGGTCAACGCGGTACCGGAGCGATGGGTTCCCTACGCGGTCGCGGGCAACGCCGGCTTGACCGTCTTGGGGATGCGGATGCGCACGTGCAGGCCGCTGGCGGGGTATTCCACCTCGACCGAGCTGCCGACGATCTTGTCGAGACTGCGCGCGATCAGGATCGAGCCGAAACCGCCCGACTTCGGCGGCTTGACCGGCGGGCCGCCGGATTCGGTCCACTCGATCACGCGGCTTTCCGAGGTGTCCTCGGTGCAGGTCACCACGACCCGGCCGACCGAGCGCGACAGCGCGCCGAACTTCGCCGCGTTGGTGGCGAGCTCGTGCAGCACGAGGCCGAGGCCGAGGGCCTCGTCGGGGTCGAGGTCGATCGGCGGACAATCCTCGACCGAAACCTGCTCGTCGAAGTCGAGCGCATAGGGCGAGACCTGGGTGCGGAGCAGGGTGAAGAGGTCGATGCTGTCCCACTCGCGATCGGAGAGGAGCGTGTGCGCGGCGGCGAGCGCCTGGAGGCGGCCGGAGAACGCGACGGTGAACTCCTTGTCGTTGCGGGAGCGGCGCAGCGTCTGCCCGGCGAGGGATTGCAGCATCGCCAGGGTATTCTTGACGCGGTGATTGAGCTCGCGCAGCAGCAACCGGGTCTTTTCCTCGGATTGCTTGGTGCGGGTGATGTCGATGTAGACGCCGAGCACGCCGGTGGCGCGGCCCTCGGCGTCGCGCTCGAACACCTTGCCGAGGCCGAGCAGCCACCTGCCGGTGGCGGGCACGTGGAACTCGCCGGAGAAGTCCTGGTCGGTGAGCAGCGCGCCCTGCAACGCCTGGCGCAGGTTGGCGATGTGCTCGGGCGTGACCGCGGCGATGATGTCGCGCCCCGACACCGGAAGCTCGGGCGCGAGGCCGAACAGCGTGCGCAGGGTCTCGTCGCAGTCGACGATGTCGGAGGCGAGGTCCCAGCTCCATGAGGCGATGTTGGCGGCGCGCATCGCCATCGCCTGACGGGTCTCGGCATGGCTGAGCGAGCGCTCCGAGAACAGCCCGCGGCGCGCCGCGTCGTGCAGTTCGAAGAGCGAGCCCGCGAGCCCGGCGAGGCGCACCAGCGCGGCGAGCGCATCGGCGGACGGCGCGGCGCGCGGCGCGGTGTCCATCACCGAGAGGGTGGCGACGCGCTGACCGTGCACGGTGATCGGCGCGCCGGCGTAGAAGCGCACCTCGGGCGCGCCGGTGACGAGCGGATTGGCGGCGAACTCGGGATGGGCCGAGGCATCCTCGACGACGAAAGTTTCGCCGCCCGCGATGGTGAAGCGCCCGAACGCGGAATCCGCGGGGACTTCCTCGACGTCGATGCCGATGTGGGTGAAGAACCACTTGTGTTCGCGCGCGATCAGCCCGATCGCGGCAATCGGCGCGGCGAAACGCTCCGCCGCCATCATCGTGATCGTTTCGAAGTCGCGCATCGGCGCGTCCTGGCCGACGATGAAGCGCGACAGCGCGTCGAGGCGCGAGGGGTCGTCGAGGACGCGGTGGATCTTCTCGTTCATCGCGGTCGGCCCGGCTCCCTCGCCGGCGCGGCGCGAACGGCTGAAATTCCCACCATTACCCCGCGCATCCTCACGGCGGTCGCCCCGTGCTGTGGTTGGTCTCGCCCGGCCGCGGCGATTGCGGCACTCACCAGAAATCATTGCCTTATCACCATACAATTCGATGAGATAATGCGCCAACGGGAATTGGGTTCCGGCAGCCGGAGCGGAACTTTCACGACCGTGATCGCGTTCCCCGTTCACGTCACCGAACGGAGGAAAACCATGGCCAACGCCACGACCAACGGATCCCCGGCCCTCGACGACGTAGTCAAGCAGGTCGATGAGATCCGTGCCGAAATCGCCAAGCTCAACAAGATGCTCGGCGCCGCCGGCGGCACCGCCGCCGACGATCTGAAATCCCGCGCGAAGGAGAAGCTCGACCGCCTCTCCGACCTCACCGACGAGGAACTCCAGGCGCTGCGTGAGCGGGCCGACCTCGCCGGACGGCAGTTCACCGACACCGTGCGCCGCCAGCCGGTCGCCGCGGTCGGCGTCGCCGCCGCCGCGGGTTTTCTCGCTGCGCTGCTGCTGCGAAAGTGATGGGCCGCCTTCTGCCCGTCGCGCTCGGCCTCGTCGCGGACGACGTCCGCGGGGCGGCCGGGCGCGCCAGACGCAGCGCGATCGTCTGGGGAGCGGTTGCGGTCCTCGCCGTGACCGCCTACGTGTTTGGAGTACTCGCCGCGTTCTGGACGCTCGCCGAGACCCGTCCGCCGATCGAGGCGGCGT
>QKGW01000143.1 GCA_003250275.1 Alphaproteobacteria bacterium | reverse complement strand
CGCCTCGGCGGCGACGGCGCGGTCGCGCCCGCCCGCCTTGGCGAGATAGAGCGCACCGTCGGCGCGGCGCTTGAGTTCGGTGAGGGTGCTGTCGTCGCCCTCGCTCGAGGCGATGCCGATGCTGATCGTCACCCGCGGCTCCGAGGGGTGGAGGATCAGCGCCGAGCGCAGCCGGTGCGCCGCCTCCGACGCCTGGGCGGGGGTGCAGTTCGGCATCAGCACGATGAATTCCTCGCCGCCCCAGCGCGCGAACACGTCCTCGGCGCGCAGGTGCGCTTCGAGGATTCGCGCGATGTGGGTGAGTACCCGGTCGCCGGTTTCGTGGCCGCGGCTGTCGTTGACCCGCTTGAAATGGTCGAGGTCGAGCATCATCACCGAGAACGGGTGCAGGGTGCGGTTGCGGGTGGCGAACAGCTTGTCGGCGACGAGGTCGAAGCCGCGCCGGTTGAGCAGGTCGGTGAGCGGGTCGTGGCTCGCCTGCCGCGCCAGCTCGTCGCGCAACCGCTCGGAAATCATCAGCGCCAGCGCCGCGCCGGTGATCACCGTGAGCATGATCGTCCACACCAGGAACACCGTGGTCATCCAGCCGCCGTCGAGCCCCGGCATCCCGATCGGGGTGAGCAGCACGTAGGTGCCGTAGCTGAAGTCCATCGCCGCGTTGACCGCGAACACCCCCGCGGTGATGCGCTGCAACCCGGGGCCGGGGGCGAGGGTGGTGGCGACGGCGATCGAGAAACAGCCGAGCACCGCGGCGATCAGCACGCTGCGCGCGTTCGCGTCGGTGTCGATCGCGGGCATCGCGAGGATCGGCGCAATCGTGAGGGTGGCGATCATCAGCACCGTCCCCGCCCGCGGCCGCAACCCCGCGAAGCGTTGCACGCCGACGAAGATCAGCGCATACCCGACCACCACCAGCCAGTCGCTGAAGATCACCGCGGCGAACCGGAACGATGGGCCGTGATGGGTGCTGACGAGTACGCCGAGGGTGATGCACGCCGCCCCAGCCGCCCAGTCGCGCGGCCCCGGCATCTGCCGATGCAGCAGGTTGAGCAGCAACAGGATCGCCGCGTTGAGGGCAATCAGCAACGAAAGCACAAAAATCAGGGTCTTGCCGTCCATTCGGACTCATCCCTTCTGGCCTAGGGAATACGCTGACCCGTTCTCACACTTCTAATATACGGTCAGGATGTGATGAAAATAAGCCGATACACGCACAAAAATTGCTCGTGTATGGTGGCTTCGGCGATCGGTGCCAGCGATAACGCGTGGGGAGTCGAAAGGATGCATGTCTTAATCGCGCTGAACGCGCATGACGCGCCGGCGGGCGAAATCGACGGTTTGATCGCGGCGCGCGGCTGGCGCGCGACGACGATCTTCCCCCATGCGGGCGGCGATCCTCTGCCCGCGACCCCGGAGGGATACGACGGCCTGGTGGTTCTCGGCGGCGCGCAGGATGCGTGGGACGACGCCGGCTTTCCCGCGTTCGCCGACGAGCTGCGGCTGATGCGCGCGTTCGATGCGGCGGGCAAGCCGGTGCTCGGCATCTGCCTCGGCGCGCAGCTGATGGCGCGCGCCTGGGGCGCGGAGGTGCGGCGCATGGGCGGCTTCGAGCGCGGCCTCACGCCGATGCGCACCCGCGCCGACGACGCGGTGGCAGGTGCGGCGGGGCCATCGCCGACCCTGGTCTCCTGGCACCGCGATACCTTCGACCTCCCCGCGGGGGCGGAGCTTCTGCTGTCGAGCGCGGACTGCGCCAACCAGGGTTTCCGCATCGGACGGGCGAGCTGGGCGTTCCAGTGCCACGTCGAGGCGACGCCCGCGATCCTCCGCCGCTGGATCGAGAAGTCGCCGGACCTCGCCGAACGCACGCCCGCCGATTACGCGCGTCTCGCCGACGATTGCGGGCCGCGCTTCGCCACCACCACCGCGGCGGGCACAGCGATCGTCGAAGCCTGGCTCGACCGCGTCGCTAGCCGCTGAGGGCGTCGCACAGGCGGCCGAACGCCGCCGGTTCGGGCATGTCGAGGCGGGCGACCGCGCAGGTGTCGAGATGCGCGAACGCGGGCAGCAGGGGCCGTACCGCGAGCCCGGCGGCGCGGTTCTCGGCCACCACCCGCGGCACCACCGCAATGCCGATCCCCGCTTCGGCGCAGCCGAGGATCGCGTCGAGGCTGCCGAACTCCATCACCTCGAACGGCGCGCGGCCGTCGTGGCGCAGCCATGCCTCGGCGCGGGCGCGGTAGGAGCAGCCGCGCCGGAACGCCAGCAGCGTGCGCGCCGCCTCGCAGCCGAGGCCAGGGGCGCGCGCCTCGACCAGCTCCTCGGTGAGGAGCGGCCGCACCGAAAGCTCGGGGTGTTCGATCCGCCCGCCGATCAGCGCCGCGTCGAGCCGCCCCGCCAGCACCTCGCGCACGAGATGGTCGGAAGGGCCGGTGGCGAGGCTGAGGCGGAGATCCGGACTTTCGGCGCGCAGCCGCGCCAGGACCCGCGGCAGCCGCGCTGCCGCGGTGGTCTCCATGGTGCCGAGGCGCAAACGTTCGCCGGACTGCGCCGCCGCCGCGACCGCGTGCTCCGCCTCCTCGGCCAGATGTGCGATGCGCCGCGCGTAGGCCATCAGGCGCTCGCCCGCCTCGGTGAGGGTGACGCCGCGCGCGTGACGCTCGGCGAGCGTCGCGCCGAGGCCGTCCTCGAGCTTGCGCAGCCGCGCCGTCACCGCCGACTGCACGCAGTTGAGCCGCTGCGCCGCCGCGGTGACGCTGCCGGTCTCGCCGATGGCGAGGAAGGTTTCGAGCGCGAGGAAATCCAGCATCCATCAAAATCCGAGATGGTTATCAGCAAATAATATCATTTGTGGAGATATGTCGTCATCCCCATCCTTCAAGCCGGACGAAACGCGGGAGGTTGAGTGGTGACGATGCGCGGCAAGGCGGCGATGACGGTGGCGGCGGGGCTCTCGGCCCTCACGCTCGCGATGGGCATCGGGCGCTTCGCCTATACCGCGCTCCTCCCCGCGATGCAGGCCAGCGGCCTCTCCAATGCCGATGCGGGCGTCGTCGCCGCCGCTAACCTGTTCGGCTACATGGCGGCGAGCTGGGTGCTCGGGCGGACGCCGCCCGCGTGGTGGCGGCGCGGTTTCGCCGCCTGCGTGGTGCTCTCGGTGGTTTCCACCGCGGGGATGGCGCAGCCGGGATTCGTCCC
>QKGW01000167.1 GCA_003250275.1 Alphaproteobacteria bacterium | reverse complement strand
ATGGCGGGGCTGGTGGACGGCGTGATCGACGAGGTGATCGACGCCGCCGGGATCGGCAGCCGCTGGCAGGAACTGTTCGGCCGCCGCCCGCTCGGCGGGCGCGCCTTCGACCTCGTCATCGACACCCAGCGCCGCGTCCTCACCACCGCGATCGTCCACCGCATCCGGCACCGCCGCTTCATTTCCGGCGCGGCTGGCTACGCGCTCTCGCACGCGCGGCCGGAAACCCGCCGCCCGCCGCGCGCGATGGCGCATCAACTGGCGCAGCTGGTCGCGCTCGCGCGCGGCGGAGCCGCCGGGGAGCACGGCGGCGTGTCCCTCTCTCCCGCGGTCCGGGCGCTCGCCGCCGAATTGCTGCCCGGCGACGCCTGCCGCGTCGGCTTCGCGCCGGGCGCGGGCATGGCGGTGAAACGCTGGCCGCTCGACCGCCATTGCGCGCTCGCGCGGGCGCAGGCGGCGATGGGCCGGGTGCCGGTGTTCCTGCTCGGCCCGGGCGAGGCCGCCCTCGCCGACGCGGTGCGCGCCGAGGTTCCGGAGGCGCTGCTGCCGTTGCAGGAGGCCGCCGCGATCACTCCCGATCTCACCATCGCGCTCGGCGCGCGGCTCAGCGCCGCGGTCGCGGCGGATTGCGGCGCGGGACACCTGCTCGCTGCCTCGGGGGTGCCGATGGTGTCGCTGTTCGGCCCGACGCCGCCCGAAAAGTTCGCGCCGTTCGCCTCGCGCCTGACGGTGATCCGCGCGCAGAGCTTCGGCGGCGCGGAGATGGAGCGGATCCCGCTCGACGCGGTGCAGGCCGCCCTCGAAACCCTCCTCGCCGAAGCCTCCGACCGCGCCGCCGAGTGACGCCGGTCGAACCTCACTGCGCTGCGGCGGCGAGTTCCCAACGGCGGAGATCCATGCGGGTGTCCGCCATCCGCGCACGCAGGTCATCGCAGGCGAGCAGGCCGGTCTGGGTGTCGACGTAGCCGATCACCGAGGCGGCGTTGAGGGTGGCAGCGCGGAGCGCGTCCTCGACGCTCCAGCCGAGGCCGAGGCCCGCGGTGAAGGTGCTGGCGAAGGCGTCGCCCGCGCCCGCCGTGCCCACCGTCTCGCACGGCACCGCCGGGCAGAACAGGATGTCCGCGCGGGTGCCGACGTAGGCGCCGCGGTCGCCGTCGGTGAGCACCAGGCGGCCGACGCCGAGCTCCGTCATCGCGCCGACGAACCCGGCGAGGGTCATTTCGAAACCGCCGCCGTGCAGCCCCTTGACCGCGAGGAACGGCAGGTCGTCGCCGGTGAGCCGCGCCCCGCCTTCGCCCGCGCGCGCGACCAGATGCGGCACGATGGTGCCCGCCTCGGTGCGGTTGATCGCGAGCACGTCGATCTTCGGTAGCAGTGCTTCGACCGTCGGCCAGTAGGCGGAGAGCTGGCGCAGGCCGGGGTTGACCGCGACCAGCGCGCCGTTGGCCTTGGCCGCAGCGACGATGCGCGGAAACATCTCCGCCGACTTGTTGCTGAGGTTGGAGACGTAGACGACGTCGACGGCGAAGGCGTCGTCGCGCAGGTCCTCGGCTTCGAGGAGGGTGTTCGCGCCGCGGAAGGTGAACACCCCGGCGTTGCGGTCGTGCGAGGAAATCAGCACGCTCGCGCCGGTCGGCGCGCGCCCGTCGCGCACCACCCAGCGGGTCGAGACGCCCTCGTCCATCAGCGCGGCGAGCAGGGTTTCGGCGCGCTGGTCGCGGCCGAGCTTGACCAGGGTGGCGACGTCGAGCCCGAGGCGCGCCATCGCCACCGCGGCGTTGACGCCGCCGCCGCCGCAATGGGTCGAGACGTCCTGCGCCTCGATCTTGCTCCCCTCTTCGAGCAGCAGATACGAGCTGTCGGCGTTGTGCATCGCCATGCGCTCGATGCGGTCGCTGGAGATGATCGCGATGGTGTCGATCATCGCGCCGCCAAGGGTCAGTACTCTCATGGTCCGAAGCTCCGTTGGGATGCGCGCTGTTGTCGCGTGCCGGAGACGATATGGGAAGCCAACGCCCGGAGCGGAATGCTCCGGGCGTGACGGCTTCGGGTCAATCGCGCCTCAGCGCCTCAGCGCATCGGCTCCCAGGCGTAGCCGGTGCCGGATTTGCGGATGTGGCCGATGCCCGGCCAGGCCATGTGCATCCCCGCGATCGGATAGCCCTCGGCGGCGGCCTTGATCAGGAAGTCCTTGCGGGTCTGGCGCGCCATGTCGGCGTCGACGTCGAACACCAGCGAGACGTTGGGGTTCGGCAGCTGGAGCTGCTGCACGTGCATGATGTCGCCCCAGACCAGGAGCTTGCGGCCCTTGCTGTCGAGCATGTAGGCGGTGTGGCCGGGGGTGTGGCCGTAGGCCGGCACCACGGTGACGCCAGGGACGATCCGGCTCACGCCGTCGAAGCGGATGAGCTTGCCCGCGGCGTCGTAGGGGGCGAGGTTCTCGCGCGCCTTCTGCATTCCGCCCTTGCGCGGGTCGGTCTTTTCGCGCTCCGGGTCGATCCAGAAATCGGCCTCGCGCTTCTCCAGGAACACCTTGGCGTTGGGGAAGGTCGGCTTGCCGTCGACGGTCATGCCGCCGACGTGGTCGCCGTGGAGATGGGTGAGCAGCACCATCGTCACCTGCTCGGGGCGGTAGCCCGCCGCCTGGAGGTGCGCGACGGTCTGGCCGACGCTGCCGCCGTTGCCGCTGTCGACCATGATCAGGTCGCTGCCGGTGTTGACGACGAAGGCGTTGACCTGGAGCTTCACCGGGTCGTCGGGCTTGGCGACGCCCGCCTTCGGGATTTCCTCGGGGTTGGAGATCAGCTTGTCGAGCGGGCGCGGGTTCACCGCGTCCTGCAGCGCCACGACCTCGAAGTCGCCGAGCTTCATCCGGTAGACCCCGCTGGTCGGGGCGTTGCTCGCCTGGGCGATGGAAGCGGTCAAGATCGTCACCAGAAACGCAAGAGGGACGAGAGGGGTACGCATGGTTGGCCTCCTCGGGGTTCGCGTTTCAGGAAGGTGAGGACGCGTCCGCCCCGATGCAAGGTCAGAGGCTTTGGTCGAGCGCCAGCAGGGTTTCCGCGAGCACGCGCGCGCCGTCGTACAATTGCTCGGGCGTCGACCATTCCTCGGGCACGTGGCTGCGCCCCTCGCGGCAGGGGATGAAGATCATCCCGGTCGGGCCGGTGAACGCGGCGTTGACCGCGTCGTGCCCCGCGCCCGAGGTGAGGGTGCGGTGGCCGAGGCCGAGCCGGTCGGCGGCGGCGGCGATCGCCGCCATCACCTCGGGGGCGCAGTCGGTGACCGGCGCGGTGCTGATCGGCGCGATCTCGAAGCCGAGCGCGCCGAGGTCGCAGCGGGTCATCAGCAGCTCGGGGAAGTCGGTGAGCACGTCGTTGGACCCGGCGCGCAGGTCGAGGATCATCTCGACGCGGCCCGCCACCGCGTTGGCGGCGTTGGGCGAGACCGAAATCTTGCCGACCGTGGCGACGACGTAATGGGGCTTCCCGTTCATCGCGTTGGCGAGGGTTTCGACCGCGGTGATGACCTTCGCGGCGCCGGCGAGGGCGTCGAAGCGCGCGTCCATCGGCGTCGCGCCCGCGTGGTCGGCGCGCCCGGTGACGACGAGCGAGAGGCGGCGGATGCCGACGATGTGGTCGACCACGCCGATCGGCAGCGCGGCGCGTTCGAGCACGCGCCCCTGCTCGATGTGGAGTTCGACGTAGGCGGCGGTGTCGCCCATCCGCCGTAGCGGTTCGGCGAGCGCGGCGGGGGCGCCGCCGACGCGCGCGATCGCCGCGGCGAGGGTTTCGCCGCTCGGGTCGGTCATCGCGAGCTGCTCCGCGGAGAGCTTGCCGGCGAAGGCGCGGCTGCCGATCGAGGAGACGCCGAAGTCGCTCGGCTCCTCGGAGAGAAAGTCGATGACTTCGAGCGGGTGGCGCAGCGTCGTGCCGCTGGCTTCGAGCGCGCGGGCGAAGGCGAGCGAGGCGAGCACGCCGGCGATGCCGTCGAAGCGCCCGCCCGCGGGGACGGTGTCGGTGTGCGAGCCGGTGACGAGCGGCGGCAGGCCGGGCTCGCTGCCGGCGCGGCGGCCGATGATGTTCGCGGCGGCGTCGAGTTCGACCGCAAGCCCGGCCTCGACGAACGCGGCCTTGAGCCAGCGCCGCGCGGTGTCGTATTCGGGGGAGAAGGCGCGCCGCGTCCACGGGGTGTCGGGGCGGGTGAATCCGGCGAGGGTTTCGATGTCGCGCCACAGGCGCTCGCGGTCGATCTCGATCATCATGCCTCCGTTTCTCGGCGCAGCAGACGACCGCCGCCGCCCGCACCGGGCGCGCCGTCGCGCCACGCCACCGCTCCGTTCACCACTACCAGTTCGATGCCGTCGGCGGCAACCGCCGGGGTTTCGAAGGTGGCGCGCGAGCCGATCCGTGCGGCGTCGAACACGGCGACGTCGGCGAACGCGCCGGGGCGGATCCGCCCGCGCCCGGCGAGGCCGAGGTTGTCGGCGGCGAGCGAGGTCATCCGCCGCACCGCCTCGGCGAGCGGAAACAGCTTTTCGTCGCGCGCGTAATGGCCGAGCACGCGCGGGAAGCTGCCCCACAGGCGCGGATGCGGATGGGCGTCGCAGGGCAGGCCGTCGGAGCCGATCATCGTGGTCGGCTCGGCGAGGATCGCGCGCACGTCGCGTTCGTCCATCATGAAGTAGATCGCCCCGGCGGGGAGCAGCCGCTCGGCGGCCTCGGTGCGCGAACATCCCCATTCGGCGGCGACGTCGTCGACGTCGCGGCCGTTCATCTCGGGATGCGGGCCGGACCACGCCACCCGCACTGCGATAGAACCGTCGCAGCGTTCCGGCATCAGCGCGGTCGAGGAGGCGGAATAGGGGTAGACGTCGAGCAGCACCGGCTGCCCGGCGCGGCGGGTCGCGGCGATCTTCGCCAGGGTTTCGAACGCGCGCCCCCAGTTGCGCCGCCCGCCGACCTTGTGGTGCGAGAGCAGCACCGGCAGTTCGGCGGCGCGGCCGATCGCGAACGCCTCGTCCATCGCCTCGACGACGCCGTCCTCCTCGTCGCGCAGGTGGGTGGCGTAGAGGCCGCCGTGACGCGCCGCGACGCGCGCGAGCGCGACCACCTCGGCCATCGCCGCGGTACGCGCGTCGGGATAGTAGAGGCCGGAGGAAAGGCCCGCCGCGCCCGCGCGCATCGCCTCCTCGACGAGGCTTTCCATGCGGCAGATTTCGGCGGCGGTGGCGGGGCGGCGCGCGTCGCCCATCGCTTCCTGGCGCACCGTGGTGTGGCCGACCAGCGCCAGCACGTTGACCGCGGGTTTCGCCGCGGCGACGGCGCGAAGGTATCCGGCGAAGGTGGGGAAGGTGCCCGCGCCGCCCGAGATCGCGGGCAGGCCCATGCCCTCGACGCGCGGTTGCGAGACCGGCGCGAGGCCGATGCCGCAGTTGCCCACCACCACCGTGGTCACGCCCTGGCTGACCTTGGGGATCATCCGCGGGTCGGCGATCACCACGCCGTCGTCGTGGGTGTGGGTGTCGATGAAGCCGGGCGCGACGATCCGCCCCGAAGCGTCGATCGTCTCGGCGTCCGCGACGTCGAGATTCGGTCCGACGGCGGCAATCCGGTCGCCCGCGATCGCGACGTCGGCGGCGATCGGCGGGTTGCCCTCGCCGTCGAGCACCAGGCCGCCCTTGAGGAGCATCGTCATTCTCCGGCCTCCTCGACGTCGCCGCCGCCGACGCCGACGCGGTCGATCCAGTTGGAGGTGTCGAGTTCTTCGAGTTCGTCGTGCAGCGCCTCGATGTCGCGCAGGCGTTCGTAGGAGTGCGGCATCGCGGCGCGGAAGGTCGCGCCGCAGAGCAGGTTGAGCACGCTCATCGGCGCGGTGTAGCTGTCGTAGAGCGATTCCGAGCGGACCTCGCACACCAGCGTCCAATCGGCGACGCGCGGCAGCGCCGAGATCGACGGATCGGCGATCAGGAGGATGCGGCAGGCGCGGCGGCGCGCCACCGCGAGCAGGCGTTCGACCGCGGTGACGCGGCGGCGGAAGCCGATGACGACGAGCACGTCGTCGCTGTCGAGCTGGGCGAGGTCCTCGCCGAGGGTCTCGCCGGCGGAGGGCACGAGGATCACGCCGTCGCGCGCGAGGCCGAGCTGGCGGTGGAGGTAGAGCGCGAGAACGCGGCTGTTGCGGAACCCGGCGACGAACACCCGGCGGGCCTTGACCAGCGCGTCGGCGGCCTCGCGCAGGAGGTCGGGGCGCAGCGCTTCGAGGGTGCGGGCGACGTTGGTGGTTTCGCGCGCGATGTGGGCGGCGACGGTCTTGCTGCTCTGGCGCGAGCGGTCCTCGGGGCCGGAGAGGTAGACCGGCGAGCCCCAGCTGCGCGCGCCGCGCACCATCCGCCGCGCCTCGGAAAAGTCCTTGTAGCCGAGGCGGCGGAAGAAACGAGTCGCCGCGGCGTTGGAGGTGCCCGCCATTTCCGCGAGTTCGCTTGCCGAATAGGTGGCGATGTCGCCGGGGAAGCCGAGCAGGAGGTCGGCGAGACGCTTCTCCGCCGGGGGCAGGGTGCCGTAGTGGGTCTGGATGCGGGCTTCCAGGCTTTTCACATCCTTGGGTTTCACCAACCTGCGATCCTCCAACTGTCCTGAGGCCTGCGTAGCACGGTCCGGCACGGCGTCGAACTGAAAATAGATTATCACCGAGTTGACATTCTGAAAATTGTTTTCCATCCTCAGCGGGTCGGGCGGCGGTCGCCCGGCCAGCAACCAGGGAAACGCCGATGCCCACCCGTTCGTCCGCATCCGCCTCGCTCGTGCGCCTCGGCGCGGAGGTCAACCGCATCGTCCAGGCGGTCTGCGTCGCCCTGATGGCGACGATGGTGCTGATCATCTGGCTCGGCGTCGCCTCCCGTTACGTGTTCGGCTGGGGCATCACCTGGACCGAGGAACTGTCGCGTTACATCATGATCTGGGGCGCGCTGCTCGCGGTTTCGGTCGGTTGCTTCCGCCGCGAGCACATCGGCTTCGAACTGCTGCTGATGAAGTTGCCGCGCACCGCGCAGCGCGCCGCCCGCATCGGGCTCGATTGCATCGCCGTTGCCTTCTTCGCCTTCCTCACCCTCTACGGCATCGCGATGACCGCCGAGGGCGCGAACCAGTACGCGACGATCTTCGGCATCTCGATGCTCGTGCCGTTCGCCTCGGTGCCGGTGTCCGCCGGACTCGCCGCGTTCCAGATCGTCGTGACGATGGTGCGCGACAAGGACCGCACCGGCAGCGGTCTGGTCACGGAGGCGGGCCGATGATCACCGTCGCGGTCGTCTTTTTCGGTCTGATGTTCATCGGCCTTCCGGTCGGCTTCACTCTCGGCATCGCGGGCGTGGTCGGGCTCTTCCAGCTCGGCGGCGACGCCTTCCTGACGATGGCGCCGAAGCGCTTTTTCGAGGGCCTCGACCTCTTCACCTTCATGGCGATGCCGTTCTTCATCCTCGCCGGCGAGATCATGAACAAGTCGGGCATCACCGCGCGCCTCGTCGAATTCGCCAACGCGCTCGTCGGCTACATGCGCGGCGGCCTCGCGCACTCCAACATGGTCGCCTCGGTGCTGTTCGCGGGGATGACCGGCGCGGCGGTGTCGGATGCCGCGGCGTTCGGCAACACCCTGGTTCCGGCGATGGTCAAGCAGGGCTACTCGCGCCCGTTCGCCTGCGCCGTCACCGCCGCCGGCTCGATCATCGGCCCGACGATTCCGCCCTCGAACCTGATGGTGATCTACGGCTCGCTGATGGGCGTCTCGATCGCCGGCTTGTTCGCCGCGGGGATTCTCCCCGGCCTCCTGATCGCGCTCACCTGCATGGCGGTGATCGCCGCGCTCGGGCGCAGGCTCGGCCTGCCGAAGGGAACCGGCGGCCCCAGCCTGATGCTGATCCTGCGCACCTTCCGCTCGTCGTTCCTCGCGATCGTGATGCCGGTGATCATCCTCGGCGGCATCCTCGGCGGCGTGGTGACGCCGACCGAGGCGGCGGCGGTCGCGGTGCTCTACGCCCTCGTCATCGGCGCCGGGCTCTATCGCTCGATCACCTGGGCCGACATGTACGAGATGCTCGAGCGCACCGCGCGGATCACCGGCGTGGTGTTCCTGATCATCGCCTCGGCCTCGATCCTCGGCTGGTGGATGACCTTCAACCAGATTCCGCAGAAGGTCGCGGCGCTGTTCCTCTCGCTCTCCACCGATCCCGACGCGGTGATCGGCATGATCCTCGTGCTGCTGATGATGATCGGCATGTTCATGGACATCAACGCCGCGCTGATCATCCTCGCGCCGGTGCTGGTGCCGCTCACCAACGCGATCGGGATGAACCCGGTCCATGCGGGCGTGATGATCGTTCTCGCCCTCAACATCTCGCTGATGACGCCGCCGGTGGGCGCCTGCCTGTTCGTGCTCGCGTCGATCACCGGCGAGCGGATCGAGCGGATCGCCCGTTCGCTCTGGCCGTTCATCGCCGTCGAGGTGCTGGTGCTGATGGCGATCGCCTTCTTCCCGCGCCTCACCCTGTTCGTTCCGCATCTCATGGGTCTTTGAGTTTCATCGCCAAGATAACGGAGGCTTCCGCATGAACTGGTTCAAATCCACTCTCGCCGTCACCGCCATCGGCCTCGCCGCCGCGTTCGCCGCGCCGGCGCCGGCCATGGCCGCCAAGGTCCTCAAGCTTCACCACCTCAACAACGACGATCCCTTCGACAACGCCACCGGCGCGATGGCCACGGTGTTCAAGAACCTCGTCGAGAGCGGCACCAACGGCGCCGTCGAGGTGCAGACCTTCCCGAACGGCCAGCTCGGCAAGGACGCCGAAGTGCTCGCCCAGGTGAAGGCGGGCGTGGTGCAGTCGGGCATCCACTCGGTCGGCGGCTTCGCCTCCGCGTATCCGATGATCGGCGTGCTCGACGTGCCGTTCGCGTTCCCGAACATCTCCACCACCTACGCGGTGTTCGACGGTCCGTTCGGCCAGAAGCTCTCCGCCGACATCGAAAAGAAGACCGGCATGAAGGTGCTCGGCTTCGGCGATTCGGGCGGGTTCTTCGCCTTCACCAACTCCAAGCACCAGATCAAGTCGCCGAAGGACATGGAAGGCCTCAAGATCCGCACCATGGGCCTCGACACCCACAAGACCGTGGTGTCCTCGCTCGGCGGCCAGCCCGCCGCGATCGCCTGGGCCGAGGTTTACACCGCGCTCCAGACCGGCGTCGCCGACGGCCAGATGAACCCGGTGCCGATCATCTCCTTCGCCAAGTTCAACGAAGTGCAGAAGTACCTGTCGCTCACCAACCACCTCTTCGCGCCCTACGTCTGGGTGATCAACGCGAAGTTCTGGGACAGCCTGACCCCCGACGAGAAGACCGTCGTGACCGCCGCCGCGAAGTCGGCGATCGTCGCCGGCCGCGGCATCAGCCGCATCATCGAGGCGTCCGACCGCGGCCTGCCGGCGCTCGCCAAGACGATGGAGGTCTACACCCCGACCCCGGCCGAGAAGACCGCGTTCCGCAAGGCCGCGCAGCCGGCGGTGGAGAAGATCATCGCCGAGAAGTACGGCGCCGAGGGTGAGGACATGATGAAGTCCTTCCTCGCCGCGATCGACGACGCGTCGAAGTAAGTATCCGACCCGGCGGGCCGTTCCGGCGGCCCGCCGTTCCCCAAGATCGCGACAGGATCGAACATGTCCCTGGTTTCCGCCGACAAGCTCCGCCATCAGCCCAATCCGCACGTCCGCAGCGGCGCAATCGGCCCGCGCCAGCGCGCGGTGCTCTCGCCCGAGGGCTTCGTCGCCGCCCAGGCCGAGATTTCCGCCTGGCCCGGCTACGCGGAGACGCCGCTCTACGATCTCGCCGGTCTCGCCAAGGCAGCCGGTCTCGGCAAGGTCTGGTACAAGCACGAGGCGGCGCGTTTCGGGCTCGGCAGCTTCAAGGCGCTCGGCGGCGCGTACGCGGTCTGCCGCCTGCTCAAGGCCGAACTCAAGCGCCGGGGCATCGACGCCAGCACCGCCGATCTCACCTCGGGCAAGTACGCCGAGGCGGTGCGCGCGATCACGGTGACCTCCGCCACCGACGGCAACCACGGCCGCTCGGTCGCCTGGGGTGCCAAGCTCTTCGGTGCGGAATGCGTGATCTACATCCATAAGACGGTTTCCGTCGGCCGCGCGGACGCGATCGCCGCCTATGGCGCGAAGGTCGTGCGCGTGGACGGCAACTACGACGAGGCGGTGCGCCAGGCCGATGCCGACGCCGCCCGGAACGGCTGGTTCGTCGTTTCCGACACCTCGTACCCCGGCTACATGGAAGTGCCGCGCGACGTGATGCAGGGCTATACGGTGATGGCCGCCGAGGCCTACGCCGCGCTGCCCGAACCGCCGACCCACATCTTCCTCCAGGGCGGCGTCGGCGGGATGGCCGCCGCCTGCACCGCGCAGGCGTGGGAGACCTACGGCGCGGCGCTGCCGCGCATCGTCGTTGTCGAGCCGGAGAACGCCGCCTGCCTGTTCGAAACCGCCAAGGCGGGCCACCCGGTGGCGGTCGGCGGCGACCTCGATACGGTGATGGCGGGTCTCGCCTGCGGCGAGATTTCGCTGCTCGCCTGGGAAATTCTCGACGAGGCCGCGTCCGATTTCCTCATCGTTCCGGATTCCGCCGCGGTCGCGGTGATGACCCTGCTCGCCGACGGCATCGGCGGCGATGCGCCGTTCGCCGCGGGCGAGAGCGCGGTCGCCGGGCTCGCCGGCTGCCTCGCGTCGCTCGCCGCGCCGGGGATGGCGGAAACCCTCGGCCTCGGGCCGGAGTCGCGGGTGCTGGTGTTCGGCACCGAGGGCGCGACCGACCCCGAGACCTACACCCAGCTGGTCGGGCGCACGCCCGCGGAGGTGGAGGCATGACCCGTTCCAATCTGCGCGTCGACGGCGACCGTCTCGTCGCGCGTCTCAAGCGGCTCGGCGAGGTCGGTGCGCTGCCGGGCGGCGGCGTCTGCCGCCTCGCGCTCTCCGACGAGGACCGCCAGGGCCGCGAACTCGTGGCCGGGTGGATGAAGGACCTCGGCCTCGACGTGCGGGTCGACGCGGTCGGCAACGTCGTCGGCGTGCGCGCGGGCAAGCGCGGCGGCGCGCCGGTGATGATGGGCTCGCACATCGACACCGTGCGCACCGGCGGCCTCTACGACGGCAACCTCGGCGTGCTCGCCGGGCTCGAAGTGGTCGAGACCCTGAACGACGCCGGGATCGTCACCGACGCGCCGCTCGCGGTCGCGTTCTTCACCAACGAGGAAGGCTCGCGCTTCCAGCCCGACATGATGGGCAGCCTCGCCTTCGTCGGCGGGCTCGACGGCGACGCCGTGCTCGCCACCCGGGGGATCGACGGCCCGACCGTCGGCGAATGCCTGGATGCGATCGGCTGGCGCGGCGAAGCGCCGCTCGGCGCCGCCGCCAACCCGGTGAAGGCCTACGTCGAATTGCACATCGAGCAGGGCCCGGTGCTCGACGCCGAGGGCCTCGCGATCGGCGCGGTCGAGCAGGTGCAGGGCATCTCCTGGACCGAATTCACCTTCACGGGGGTCTCCAACCACGCCGGCACCACGCCGATGCGGATGCGCCACGACGCCGGGTTCGTCGCCGCGGCGGTTGCGGTATTCGCCCGCTCGCTGGCGCACGAAATCGGCGGCGATCAGGTCGCGACCGTCGGCTATTGGTCGATTGAGCCCAATCTCGTCAACGTCGTGCCGAACCGCGTGACGATTACCGTCGATTTGCGCAACACCGACGACGAAAAGCTCAAGGCTGCCGAATCGGCGTTGCACGATTTCGTCGCCGCCACCGCCGCCAACGAGGGCGTTGCGGTCAGCCATCGCAGCCTCGCGCGCTTCGCCCCGGTGCCGTTCGCGCCCGAGGTGATCGGCCGCGTCGCTGCCAACGCCGAAGCCCTCGGCCTCAGCGTCAAGCGGATGCCTTCGGGCGCGGGCCACGACGCGCAGATGCTCGCGCGGATCTGCCCGGCGGGG
>QKGW01000128.1 GCA_003250275.1 Alphaproteobacteria bacterium | reverse complement strand
TCGGCCGCGAACTCGTAGCCATCTTTGGTGTCCTCCCAGTGGATTGTCATGGCGACTCTACACATAGGGAGTGTTCGTGCGATGACGACATCAAGCAAGGATTTTTCTTGATTCGCCAGCAGATTACGGCGCGTTTCCGAGTGCCCGCGGCGCCATTTTTCCGCCACGGTTGCGGCCGCGCGCAAGTCCGTCCGCGAACGGCGGCGGACGAGCAGCTTCGGCATGGAGTCCACTCACTCCGAAAGGGAGCTGCGTCTCCTGGCATTTGGGAACGGGACGACGTTCCCAGTCGCGGAAGCCCGCGCCTTGGACCGGTCCCGCGTGGCGAGACGCCGCTCGCGCTCGCGTGCCTCGACGTGTTCGGCGATGTCCATGAGGTCATCCATCATCCGGCTGATCTTGACTAGGATCGGGTCCGGATTTTTCGCATACGACATACCTGCATCCCCCAGGTAGAACGTCCATCCCCCCAGTTTGGCGAAAAATTATTTCTATGTCTCCAGATATTATCGGCTTATGAAACAATTTCAGGTTGCTCTGATTGCAATCGGGGCGGTGCGCAGGTTCGTGAATTCCCCGGAGCCCCTAGCGCCCGCATCGCCGCGAAACCCGGAATGCGGGTATCTGCCGGAGGTTTTACCCGGAATTCCGCAGTGGAACGCCGGCGTCGGAACCGCACCCGGCTTCCGATAACGCGACTCCCTGGCCGGCCAACGGCGCACGGCAATAATCGCGATGGTCAAGCCCCTCTAAAAATGAAATACTCGTTCCGATTTTAGACAATCCGGAACGAGGCAGGGAACATGAACTCGGCACCGCCCCAACTGCTGCCCCGCGACTTCGAGGGCCTGCGGGCACTCATCCTCGCGCGGCACGAAAGCCTGCCGAAACGCCTCGCGCAGGTCGCCCGCTTCGCCGTGGAAAACCCGGAAGACGTCGCCCTCGGCACCGCGGCGAGCATCGCGAAAGCCGCCCACGTCCAGCCTTCGACACTCGTCCGCTTGGCGCAAACCCTGGGATACCAGGGCTTCACCGACATTCAGGAAGTCTTTCGCCAACGCCTGAAGTCCCGCCACTCCCCCTATGAGGAACGCCTCGCGCACGCCAAGGCGATGATCCCCGAGGACGCCTCGGGCGCGCAGGTGATCGCCACCGGCGTCCTCGGCGCGGCGATCGAATCGCTCGACGGCGCGCTGCGCAACCTCAACCCCGAAGCGCTCGAAACCGCAACGTCCGTTCTGGCGGCGGCCGATACGATCTATCTCTTGGGTCAGCGCCGCTCTTATCCCGCCACCTGCTACCTCGGCTACATCTTCGGGAAGCTCAAGATGCGCGCGGTGGTGGTCGGCTCGGCCCTCGGCAACGACGAGGAAGTCCTCCACCTCGCGCGCCGCAACGACGCCGCGATCTCGATCTCGTTCACGCCCTACGCGTCCGCCACCGTCGACTGGACCCGCATCCTCGCGGACAAGGACATCCCGGTGATCGGCATCACCGACAGCGTCTTTTCGCCGATCGCGCGGCTGTCGCGCGCCTGGCTGGAGGTCGCGGAATCCGATTTCGAAGGCTTCCGCTCGCTCGGCGCGACGATGGCGCTGTCGGTCTCGCTCGCGATCGCCGCGGCGAACAAGCGGCGCAACGGCTGACCCCTCGCGCCGCGGGCCCTCCCCGCTCATCCGGATTGGCCTTCCGGGGAGGTTTTTCCAGCCTCCGGGGCCCTCAGGCCGTATTGCAACGAAAATTTATCGTTGCAAAAATATGGAACAAGAGTTCTACTTGACCCCGAACCCGCAGGGCTCGACGCGGCAGGAGGGTCGGTTCCGATGAACGCCTATGTCATTCATGTAAATTACGGCATGGCGTCACAGAAGCGTCCGGCGCGGGCCTGCCCCGCAGGCCGCCCCGGGGGCGCTCCGCGCGTCCGGGATTTTCGGAACAAATATTCGATATTCCTTTCCACGAACGACTGCATTCGCTGCGTCCGCGCACATCCCCTCGGCCGCGGCGCCGTCTGCGGCCGTTCGCGGCGTAGCCCAGCGGACCACCCGGCCGGGCGGGATCGGCCTCTCGCGAATCATCTGCGGAGTCGAGGCTGACATGGAAACCCTGAGCCGGACAAGCGAGCTGGGCTACGATCGTTCCCGCGCGCGCGTGGGGATCGTCCACATCGGGATCGGCGCGTTCCACCGCGGCCACCAGGAGACCTACGCCGACGACCTGCTGCGGCTGGGCGAACGCGACTGCGGCGTCCGCGCGGTCAACCTGTTCCCGCCCGAACTCCGCGCGTTCCACCGCGACCAGGGCGGCGTTTACGGCGTCCTCACCCGCAACCAGCACCGGATCGAGGCGCGGCTGGTCGGCAGCCTGCTCGCGGTGGACGACGCCGAGACCGCGACCCCCGACGTTCTCTCCGACCCGGACGTCCGCCTCGCGACGATGACGATCACCGAGAAGGGCTACTGCCACATCCCCGGCACCCGCGAGCTCGACCTCGGTTCCCTCATCTGCCGCGACCTCGCCGACCCGCACCGCCCGGTCACCGCGATCGGCTTCCTCGCCGAGGCGCTCGACCGCCGCCGCCGCGCCGGCGCCGGGCCGATCGCGATCGCGAGCTGCGACAACATCCCCGCCAACGGCCACCTGCTCGCCGCGACCCTCGGCGCCTACGTCCGCCGCGTCTCGCCGGTTCTCGCCGACTGGATCGACGCCAACGTCTCGTTCCCGGTGTCGATGGTCGACCGCATCGTGCCGCGCATGGACGACGAGGCGCGCGCCGCCCTCGAAGCCGCGCTCGGCCGCAGCGACCGCCTCGGCGTGGTCACCGAGCCGTTCCGCCAGTGGGTGCTGGAGCGCCGGTTCGCCGCCGCCATCCCGCCGCTGGAGACGGTCGGCGTGCAGATCGTCGACGACGTCGAACCGTTCGAGGTGATGAAGCACCGCATCCTCAACGGCGCGCAGACCGCGATCGCCCACGTCGGCCACCTCGCCGGGTTCGCGACCAGCTACGAGGCCTCCGTCGACCCGACGCTCGCGGCCTATCTCACCGCGCTGATGCGCTTCCAGGCGGAAACCGTCGATTGCCCGCCGGGCGAGAACCTCGAAAGCTACGCGGCGCTCTCGCTCGAACGCCTGCAGAACCCCTACATCCGCCATCCGCTGGTGCAGATCGGCACCGACAGCTCGTTCAAGATCGGCCAGCGCATCGCCCAGCCGATCGTCCAC
>QKGW01000140.1 GCA_003250275.1 Alphaproteobacteria bacterium | reverse complement strand
CACCGCGAAGGGGTTCAGCGCGGTCGCGCGGCCGAGGACGTGCGGGGTGACGATCTGGTTCTCGGCGAGGTTGACCGCCGAGTGCACTGCGGCGGGCACGAGCACCTGCCAGCCTTCGGAGTGGATCATCCCGACGCCGGTGAGCAGCGCGATCATCACCGCGGTGCCGACGTAGGGGACGAAGTTCATGATCGCCGCCAACACCCCCCACATCCACGGCTGCGGCACCTCCGCGAGCCACAGGCCGGCGCCGACGCACGCGCCCATCCCGGCGTTGATCGCGGCGACGGTGAGCATGTAGCGCGAAACCTCGGCCTCGACCGCGGCGATCACCCGGTCGACGCGGCGGCACTGGCTCGGACGCGAACACAGGCCGACCACGCCGTCGCGCAGGCTGTCGCGGGTGGCGACGAAGAAATACACCCCGGCGAGAAACACGATCATCTGCGACACCAGCGCGGGCGCGAGCAGCACCGCGCTCTCGACCGCGCCGCCGCCGTCGACGGTCAGCGACATCGGCTTGCCCGCGCCCTCGCCGCCGCCGAATTCCTCGGGCAGACCGGCGGGCGCGCCGGGCCGCCAACTCAGGAACTCGCTCTGCACGCGCGCCCAGATTTCCGGCAGGCGGTCGATCCACACCGAGACCGGCCAGGCGAAGGCGAGAACGAACGCCGCCATCAGCGCGCCGGTGACGAGCACGATCGCGAGCGCCGAAAGCGCGGGCGGTACCCTGCGCGCCTCGATCCGCCGCGCCGCCGGGGAAAACACCAGCCCGAACACCACCGCGAGGGTGAGCGGCGCGAAGATCGCGCTCGCCGCGCGCAGGCCCGCACAGACCACCACGCCGCCCGCGAGCAGCACCGCCCAGCGCGCGCCGAGGACGACGGCCTCGTGCCCGGCGGTGGTCGGGGTGGTGGCGTGGCGATGTCCGGGCCTGAGGTTTCCTGACGATTTCATCGGGAAACCAACGTGCTGGAACGGTTCTAGGTTCCTTGGCCGAGGGGCGCGACGATGAGGATGACGACGCCGCCGCCCTCGAACCGGCGCTCGATGCTGCCGTTGAGCTCGCCCTGGATGCTGGCGCGGATCAGCCGCGTGCCGAAGCCGGTGGAGTCGGGCGCGGCGACCTCGTAGTCCGAGGTTTCGCGCCATTCGAGGTGCAGGGTGTCGCGCCCGCCGGCGCGCTCGAGCCGCCAGTTCACCGCGAGCGTGCTGCCGGTCTCGGTGAGGTGGCCGTACTTGAGCGCGTTGGTCGCGAGCTCGTGGAAGATCAGCCCGAACGCCTGCGCCGCGCGTTCGTCGAGGTCGACGTCGGGCCCGGCGAGGTGCATCAGCGCGAGGTCCTCGCCGAACACCTGCTGCAGCTCCTTGTGCAGCAGGCCGCGCAGATCGGCGCGCATCCAGTGCGAGCGGGTGAGCATGTCCTGCGCCGAGGCCATCGCCTGGAGCCGCGCGGTGAACGAATCGGTGAAGCCCGCGAGGTCCGCCGAGGACGCGGCGGTCTGCCGCGCGATCGCGAGGATGCGGGCGATCGAGTTCTTGATGCGGTGCTTCATCTCGCCGAGCATCAGGTCGCGCTCGACCAGGGCCTGCTCGGAGAGCCGGTGCAGCTCGCGCACCGCGGCGAGGGTGCGCATCTTGGCGTTGACCGCGACCGCGAGGGCGAAGGCGACGAGCAGCGAGCCGAGCATCGTCGCGACCGGCGCGAGGTCGAGCGGATAGCTGCCGACGCGCGAGAACGCCCCCTCGAACACCCACACCCGCCCGGCGACCTCGACCGCCTGCGACACCACCGCGCTCTTCGCCGCGCCGAAGCCCGGGGTCTCGAACAGAGTGACGTTCGGGCTCTCCTGGTCGTAGACGTGGAGTTCGAGCGGCGGCAGGCCGTTCCACAGCGTCGCGGTGAAGAACTCGCCGGCGCGGAACGGCGCGAACACGAAGCCCGCCGCGGGCATCGTGTCGTTGGGCTTGGCGTCGGGCGGGCGCACCCCGAACACCGGCAACACGATGAGGAAGCCCGGCTGCTTGGTGCGGGTGATCTCCTGCGGCAGGGTGGTCGGGCCCGAGGCGCGCGGCTGGCCGGTGGCGAGCGCCGCGGTCATCGCCGCGCGGGCGGAGGGCTCGGTGTAGAGGTCGTGCCCGAGGGCGGCGAGGTTGCGGGCGTTTTGCGGTTCGAGATAGACGATCGGCGCGGCGAACGGCGCGTCGGGGCGGCTGCCGATGTCGGCGATGACGTCGTAGGCGCGGCGGATCAGCGCCTGGGCGCGCGCCTCGTCGCCGTGGCGGATGAGCAGCGCGAAGCCGATGCCGTGGATACCGGCGTAGCGGCTCTCGGGTTCGAGGCGGCGGACGAAGCGGGCGAGCGCGGTCGGGTTGATCGCGTTGTCGGTCGCGTCGAACATCGCGTCGGTGGCCTGCAGCAGGGTGATGTGGGTGGCGAGGCGCTCGTTGGTGCGCTCCACCGCTTCGCTGAGCAGGGTGGTGAGCTGCGCGGTCTCGCGCTCCGCGGTCGAGGTCCGCAGCGAAATCGACAGGCCGACGCCGATCAGCGTGATGACGAAAAAGACGATGAAGGGTAGGGCTCGGTTCACCGCGTCGATCCTCTGCCGCGCCGTGCCCGGGGTCCGGTCTCCGGAAGCGGCGCGAGGCCGGTCGTCGTGCCGGGGAGCTTCCTGAATTTCCGGGTATTCTCCCGCAGACGGAGGGTTCGGGCGGCCCTTCGCCCAACCGCGGGGTGAATCGAGCCTAACATGACGGTATCGGGGTTCGAAGGCAATTGGGATCGCTCGCATCGGGGCGGGAAGCGGAAACCGGGGCGCGCCGGCCCCGGTTTTCGATGGGATTGCCTAGAATCCGCGGACGACGCCGGTGAGAATCGCGGCAAGCAGAAAGATCAGGAACAGGAAGAACAGAAACTTGGCGATTCCGGCGGCCGTGCCCGCAATACCGCCGAAGCCGAGGAAACCGGCAATCAAAGCGATGACGAGAAATACGGCGGCGTAATACAGCATGATCCATCTCCTATCGATGTTTCACCGATGAAAACGGATCTGCCGCTTTAATGGTTCCAGAACTTCAGGCAGCCTTCTCCGCCGCCTCGTTGAAGAACAGCGCCTGACTGATCAGCGCCTTCACCATATCCGGGTTGAACGGCTTGGTGACGAGGAAGGTCGGCTCGGGGCGCTCGCCGGTGAGCAGGCGCTCGGGGAACGCGGTGATGAAGATCACCGGA
>QKGW01000498.1 GCA_003250275.1 Alphaproteobacteria bacterium | reverse complement strand
GCGCCGCTGCGGCGTTGAACGCCACGACGTCGCGCAGCGGGGCGAGCGCTTCCGGCACCTCGGGCTCGAGGATCGCGCGCAGGGCGGCGGCGTTGAAATCGGGATCGCCGCCCTTGAGCATATCGAGCGGAACCCGCGCGAGGCCCACGTCTTCCGGGGCGATCTCGAAGGTCGAGACCTTGCCGTCCTTCCACTCGGCGACGTAGGTCGGGCCGGTGGTGGTGATTTCGTCGAGGCCGTCGGACCCGTGCACCGCCCAGGCGCGCTCGGCCCCGAGCTTGCCGAGCACCGCGGCGAGCGGTTCGATCCATTCTCTGGAGTAGACGCCGATGACGAGGCGCTTGACCCCGGCGGGGTTGGAGAGCGGCCCGAGGATGTTGAAGATCGTGCGGGTGCCGATTTCCTGACGGGTCGGGCCGACCTCCTTCATCGCGCTGTGGTGGCGCGTGGCGAGGAGGAAGCCGACGCCCGCTTCGGCGATCGCGCGTTCGACCACCGCCATGTCGGCGTCGAGATTGACGCCGAGGGCGCGCAGAACGTCCGCCGAACCCGATTTCGAGGTCTGCGCCTTGTTGCCGTGCTTCGCCACCGGAATGCCGCAGGCGGCGATGCAGAGTGACGCGCCGGTAGAGATGTTGTAGGTGCCGGAGCAGTCGCCGCCGGTGCCGACGATGTCGATGGCGTTGGCCGGAGCGCTTACCGCAAGCGCCTTCGAGCGCATCGTGCGGGCCGCGCCGGTGATCTCGTCGATCGTCTCGCCGCGCAGCCGCAGCGCCATCAGGAGCGCGCCGATCTGCGAGGGCGTCGCGCCGCCGGACATGATCACGTCGAACGCCTGGGCGGCATCGCCCTCGGAAAGGGTTTCGCCGGTCGAGAGACGGGCGAGGATCGCTTTGAGATCGGTCATTTCAGTACGGTCTTTCAGGCGGCGCGGCGGGTGCCGCCGGCAAGGGAGAGGAAATTGCGGAGAATGTCGTGACCGTGCTCGGAGGCGATGCTTTCCGGGTGGAACTGCACACCGAACATCGGCAGATCCTTGTGGGCGAGGCCCATGATCAAACCGTCCGGGCTCTCGGCGGTGATTTCGAGGCAGTCGGGCAGGGTGGCGCGCTCGACCAGCAGCGAATGATAGCGCGTCGCCAGGAAGGGGTTCGGCAGGCCGCCGAACACGTCGGTGCCGTTGTGGCGGATCTCGCAGACCTTGCCGTGCATCGGCTCGGGCGCGCGCACCACCTTGCCGCCGAACGCCTGACCGATCGACTGGTGCCCGAGGCACACGCCGAACAACGGCACGCGGCGGCGGGCGCAGAGGTCGATGAGCGGCAGACAGATGCCGGCGCGGTCCGGGTCACACGGGCCGGGGGAGAGAATCACGCCCTGCGGATTGCCCGCGAGCGCGGCCTCGGCGGAGACGGCGTCGTTGCGCACGACCTCGACCTCGGCTCCGAGCTCGCCCAGATAATGCCAGAGGTTGTAGGTGAAGCTGTCGTAGTTGTCGATCAGCAGGTACATCGGCGCACACACCTTACGAATGGAACGAGTTGGACAGGATGGACCGCGCCGCCGGGTCGCGTCAAGCCTGGGAAACGCTTGGTCCGCGGTGGAAGGGCGGTGTATCGTCCGGGCCGTACGGTGTTTATCGGAAGGAGCGTAGAGTGGCGGTTCGCAAGGGGCGCAAGACGCAGACGAGGCGCAAGGCCGCGCCGTCTCTGCTCCGGCGGGTGCTGCACGGCCACGGCGCGACCGCGCTGGTGGCGGTTGCGGTGTTCACGGCGCTTTCGGTCGGGGCGATGATCGGCTGGTGGGGGGCTTCGCACGTCGCCGGACGCACGCCCGCGCCGCCGCCGCAAGCCGCGCGAACCGCGCCGCCCCCGACCCCGGCAGTTCAGCCGCCACCCGCGCCGGAGCCCGAGGTCGCCGCGCTGCCGCCTGCCGACGTTCCGCCGCCGGTGGTTTCGGTCGCGCCGACATGGCGGCGCAACGCGCTCGCTTTCACCCCCGTGGCCGGCAAGCCGATGGTCGCGATCGTCATCGACGACATGGGCGTCGACGCGCGGCGCTCGGCGAAGATCATCGCCCTGCCGCCGCCGCTCACCACGTCGTTCCTCAGCTACGCCACCAACCTCGCCGCCCAGGCCCGCGCCGCGCACGCCGCCGGCCACGAACTCCTGCTCCACATGCCGATGGAGCCCTCGGGCGCGGGCTACGATCCCGGCCCCGACGTGCTGCTCACGGCGATGAGCGACGACGCCATCCGCACGCGCCTGCGGCAGTCGCTGTCGTCGTTCTCGGGCTACGTCGGCATCAACAACCACATGGGCAGCCGCTTCACCTCCGACGAACGCGCGATGCACACGGTGATGCGCGAACTCCACGGCGACGGCCTGCTGTTCCTCGACTCCCTCACCAGCGCGCGCTCGGTCGGGGTCAAGGTCGCGTCCGCCGAGGGCGTGCCCAACCTCGTGCGCAACGTCTTCATCGACGACAGCCCGGACCCCACGGCAATCCGCGAACAGCTCCGCCGCATCGCCGAACATGCCCGCAGAACCGGCTCCGCCATCGCCATCGGCCACCCGCGCGATACCACCATCGCCGCGCTCGCCGAATGGCTGCCCGCGATGCGCGCAGAAGGCTTCCAGTTCGTCCCAATCTCCGCCCTCGCCAAGGCGAAGTACGGGCAATAACGACAGGCCAGGGGCTCCGCCCCTGAAACCCCGCCGGAGGGTCGCGGACCCTCCGGACCTCCCGGACGTTTCCAAAGCAAAAGGGCCCTCAAGCGAGGGCCCTTTTGCTTTGGAAGTGATGGGGTCTGGGGCCCGAGGCCCCAGCGGGTCCAGGGCGGAGCCCTGGCCTGGCATTACCGCGCGTACCTCGGTGCGATTTCGGCGGCGCGGAGGAGGGCGCGGGCTTTGTTGCAGCTTTCCATGAATTCCTTGTCGGGATCGCTGTCGGCGACGATGCCGCCACCCGCCTGGACGTACATCTGGCCGTCCTTAATCACCGCGGTGCGGAGCGCGATGCAGGTATCCATGTCGCCGTTGCCGGAGATGTAGCCGATGCAGCCGGCGTAGACGCAGCGTTTGACCGGTTCGAGTTCCTCGATGATTTCCATCGCGCGGACCTTGGGCGCGCCGGAGACGGTTCCGGCGGGGAAGCCCGCCATCAGCGCGTCCATCGCGTCCTTGTCCTTGCGGATGGTGCCGTTCACGTTGGAAACGATGTGCATCACGTGGGAGTAGTACTCGATCACCATCTTTTCGGTGACCTTGACCGAGCCGACGGTCGCGACGCGGCCGACGTCGTTGCGCCCGAGGTCGAGGAGCATCAGGTGCTCGGCGAGTTCCTTGGGGTCGGCGATGAGGTCGGCGGCGAGGCGTTCGTCCTCCGCCTTGTCCTGTCCGCGCGGCGCGGTGCCCGCGATCGGGCGGATCGTGACGACGCCGTCGCGCAGGCGCACGAGGATTTCCGGGCTAGCGCCGACAACCTGGAAGCCGCCGAAGTTCAAGTAGAACATGAACGGCGAGGGGTTGGTGCGGCGGAGCGCGCGGTAGAGCGAGAAGGGCGGCAGCGCGAACGGGATGTTGAACCGCTGCGACAGCACGACCTGGAAGATGTCGCCCGCGAGGATGTACTCCTTCGCCTTTTCGACCATGCCCTTGAACGCGTCGCGGGTCATGTTCGAGGTCGGCGCGGGCGGGGCCTCGGGTTCGTTGCCGGTGGGCGCCGGGAGGCTGCGGCCGACCTCTTCGAGGGCTTCCGCGAGGCGCTTGGCGGCGGCGGCGTGGGCGGCCTCGGCGGAGACGCCCGGCTGCGGCCGCACCGGCGTGACCAGGGTGAGGGTGTCGGCGATGGTGTCGAACACCGCGATGATCGTCGGGCGGACGAACAGGCCGTCGGGCACGCCGAGGAGGTCGGGGTTTTCCGCCGGGATCGCCTCGACCAGGCGCACGGTGTCGTACCCCATGTAGCCGACCAGGCCCGCGGCCATCGGCGGCAGCCCATCGGGGATGTCGACGCGGCTTTCCGAAATCAGCGCGCGCAGGCTATCGAGCGGTTTGGCGGCTTCGGGCGCGAAGGCGTCGGGGTTCGCGAGGGCGTTGCGGTTGATCTCCGCGCTTTCGCCCTTGCAGCGCCAGATCACGTCGGGCGCGAGGCCGACGAACGAGTAGCGCCCGCGCACCGCGCCGCCCTCGACCGATTCCAGCAGGAAGCTGTTGGGCTTGGCGTCGGCGAGCTTGAGCAGCACCGAGACCGGGGTTTCGAGGTCGGCGGGCAGGGTGATCCAGGCGAGCTGGGGTTTGCCCGCCTCGTAGATCGGACGGAAGGCGGAGAGCTCCGGGGTCGGTTGCATTTTACCGGATCTCCTGAACCAGGCTGTCGACGCTGCGGTACTGCTTCATCTTGAAGGTATCCGCCAACTGGGTGGTGAACGGCCCGAGCAGGCTGTCGCCGAGGGCGCCGCGCAGCTGGCGCTTGCCCTGTTCGAGGCCCGCCGCGAACACCTTGGGGTCGACCGGTTCGATCGACTTGAGGCGCGCGACCATCGCGCCGCCGGTGGCCGGTGCGCTCGTGGCCTTGCCGGGTTCGAGGGTGAACAGCTCGGCGAGCAGCGGCTTCGGCATGTTGCCGCCCTGCGAGCGGTAGAGTTCGCCGGTGGTCTCGATCTTGACCGCGTTGGCCTTGGCGAAGGCGTCGTCGTCCTTGGCGTCGGCGAAGCTTTTGGCGAGGTCTTTGGCCTTTTCGACCGCGGCCTTCTGCTGCTCCTCGGCGCGCCACGCGGCGAGCACGTCGGCGCGGACGTCGGCGAACGGCTTGAGCGCCGCCGGGGTCACGCTGTCGGTGCGGACGAGGAAGTAGCCGCCCGGCGTGCCTTCGTATTCGGTGAGCGCGCTGACCGAGCCGGCCTCCTGGCCGAAGCCGGTCTTGACCGCTTCGGCGAGCGCCGGAACGCCCTTGGTCGCGTCGGCGGAGAGGTTGCCGCCCTCGGCGTCGACGCCGTCGAGCACATGGATCGAGAGCTTGTTGGTCTTGGCGGCTTCCTCGAGCGTCGCACCGGCGGCGAGGGTGTCCTCGACGGTGGTGGAGAGGCGATAGAGCGCGCCCAGGACTTCCTCGGAGCGGACCGCCTCGACCAGCTTCGGCCGGGCTTCCTCGAAGGTTGCGGCGTGGGCCGGGCGGACGTCCTCGACGATCACCACGTGCCAGCCGAGCGGGGTCTTGAGCGGCGGCAGGATCGCGCCCTTCTTCGCCGCGAAGGCGGGGTCGCCGAGGGCGGAGAGGAGGCCGTCGCGCACCACCCAGCCGAGGTCGGTGAGCGCGCCGTTCAGGTCCTTGGCCACGGCTTCAGGCTTGCGGCCTTCGTTGAGCGCGCCCGCAACCTTGGCCGCGGTGGCTTCGTCCTTGAGGAGGATTTGGCGCAGCTTGCGCTGCTCGGGCTGGGCGTAGTCGGCCGCGTGCTGCTCGAAGCGCGCCTTGAGTTCGTCCTCGGAGATTTCGACCTTCACGTCCTCGGGGCGGAGCGGCAGGACGGTGAGCTTGCGGGTTTCGGGCGCGGTGTAGGCGGCGGCGTGATCCTTCTGGTACGCCTGAAGCGCCTCGTCGCCCGGATCGGCGGGCTGCGGCATCGCCTTCGCCTCGACGAGGAAGGTGTCGGCGACGCGGCGCTCGCCCTCGTAGCGGATCAGGGTGTCGACCAGGATCGTCGGCGCCACCACCGGCGCGCGCACCGATTCGAGGATGCGCTGGCGGATCATGTCGTTGCGGGTGCCGGAAACGAAATCGGTCTCGCGGTAGTTGTTGGATTCGAGCACGCGGCGGAAGCGCTCGGGGCTGAATTTGCCGTCGGGCCCCTGGAACGCCGCGTTGGAGGTGATGAGGTCCTGCACCGCCTGATCCGAGACGCCGACGTTCATGTCCTTGGCGGCGGCGTCGAGCAGGGCGCGCGAGGCGAGCTGCGAGACCACCTGATCGAACACGCCGAACTTCTGCGCGTCGGCGGCGGTGAGCTGCGGGCCGAACTGTTCGCGCAGGCGGCGCAGTTCGGTGACGAACGCGCGTTTGACCTGCCGTCCGTCGATCTCGACGTCGCCGACCTTGATCACCGCCTGATGCTCCGGGCTGCGCCGCAGCATGTCGGCGACGCCCCACGCGCCGAACGCGACGATCAGCACACCGAACAGGATTTTCGCCAGGAGCGAGGTGAAGACTTGGCCGACGGATTTGGACATGGCGTGAAGCAACCCAGGCAGGAGACGGGACGGCGGCGAAAACGCCGCTTTCGGCGCGATAATAGGGGGGGATTCCGCGGCCCGGCAAGGTTTAAAAGCCCGTCTCCGCGCTTCACAGGCGGCACCCCGGCAAGCTATGGTGTGGCGGAACCGGGGCGCTCGGCCCCGACACGATAAATCCTTGGAGGAACAGCGGATGGACCAGCGTCGCCCCCTCATCGCGGGGAACTGGAAGATGAACGGCCTTCTGGCCGACGGCGTCGCCCTTGCCGAGGGTCTTGCCGAGCTCTCCCGCCAGCATGACGGCCTGCCGCCGGACGCCGCCGCCGAAGTGCCGCCGGACGTGCCGCTGGCGCTGCCGTGCGACGTGCTGGTGTGCCCGCCGTTCACCCTGATCGACCGCATCGTGCAGGCCGTCGCGGGCACCAAGATCGCGGTCGGAGGTCAGGATTGCCATGAAAAGGTCTCCGGCGCGCACACCGGCGACGTCGCCGCCGAGATGCTGAAGGATCTCGGCTGCCGCTACGTCATCGTCGGCCATTCGGAGCGCCGCGCCGACCATCTCGAAACCGATCACGCGGTGCGCGTGAAGGCCGAGGCGGCCTTGCGCGCCGGGCTCGTCGCCATCATCTGCGTCGGCGAGACCGAGGCGGAACGCGACGCCGGCCAGACCGAGGCGGTGGTCGCGCGCCAGATCGCCGGGTCGGTGCCGCCGGTGGCGACGCCCGCGACCGTGGTGGTCGCCTACGAGCCGGTCTGGGCGATCGGCACCGGCAAGACCGCGACGCCGGAAGAGGCGCAGGCGGTGCACGCGCGCATCCGCAAGGAACTCGACGCGCTGCTCGGGTCTGCCGCCGCGTCGGGGATGCGGATTCTCTACGGCGGCTCGGTGAAGCCGGGCAACGCGGCCGAGCTACTCGGCCAGCCGGACATCGACGGCGCGCTGGTCGGCGGCGCCTCGCTCAAGGTCGAGGACTTCTGGGCGATCGCCGCGGCGGCGAAGTAGGTCAAAAGAATCTAGCCAAAGCGGCGCGCGCCGATTACAAAGGCGCTCGTCGCGCCCGAGCTCCGGGCAGCCGTGAACTCATTGATGGGAATATCGCGTCACATGCTGACCGTCGTTCTGGTTATTCATTTGCTGCTGACCGTCGCCCTGGTCGGCGTGGTGCTGTTGCAGAAGTCCGAAGGCGGCGGCCTCGCCACCGGCGGCGGCGCGAGCGGTGGAGCGAGCTTCCTCTCCGGCCGTGCGGCGGGCAACCTCCTCACCAAGGCGACCGTGGCTCTCGGCGTGTGCTTCATGGCGACCTCGATTCTGCTCGCGGTGATGGCCTCGATGCGCAGCCGCGGCGAGGACGATCTTCTCAAGGCGTTGACGCGTCCGCAGTCGCCGCCGCCGATCGCCGCGCCCGCCGAGCCGAAGTCGGCCCCCGACGCGGTGCCGCCGTCCGCTCCGGACGCGCTGCCGCCGGTGCCGCAGCCCGCTGCGCCCGCGCAGGAGTCGGCGCCGCCGAAGCCCTGATTTCGGCGTGACGCATCCATTCAAGTCGGGCGCCTCTGCCGTTTGCCGAGGCGCCGGTTTCTTGTGACGTGTTTTCAGTGCTATCATCGCGCCCGGATGCGAGGGACGGGCGCAGGGTAGCCCGTGTGCGTTTCCGACCGGGGGGTTCCACGGCGGATTTCAGAAAAAGGTTAGGTGGCGAATGACCCGCTTCATCTTCATCACAGGCGGCGTGGTTTCCTCTTTGGGGAAGGGGTTGGCCTCCGCGGCGCTCGGTGCGTTGCTTCAGGCCCGAGGCTACAAGGTCCGTCTGCGTAAGCTCGATCCGTATCTCAACGTCGATCCGGGCACGATGAGCCCTTATCAGCACGGCGAGGTGTTCGTCACCGACGACGGCGCGGAGACCGATCTCGATCTCGGGCACTACGAGCGCTTCACCGGCGTTTCCGCGCGCCGCTCCGACAACATCACCACCGGCCGCATCTATTCCAACGTGATCGCCAAGGAGCGCCGCGGTGACTACCTCGGCGGCACCGTGCAGGTGATCCCGCACGTCACCGATGCGATCAAGGAATTCGTCCTCGGCGACGTCACCGACGAGGACTTCATCCTCTGCGAGATCGGCGGCACGGTCGGCGACATCGAAGGCCTGCCGTTCCTCGAAGCGATCCGTCAGCTCCACAACGAGCTCGGCGAAGAGCGCGCGATGTTCATCCATCTGACGCTGCTCCCCTACATCCCGACCGCGGGCGAGCTCAAGACCAAGCCGACCCAGCACTCGGTGAAGGAACTCCTGAGCGTCGGCATCCAGCCCGACGTCCTGCTGTGCCGCTCCGACCGCCCGATCCCGGACGGCGAGCGCCGCAAGATCGCGTTGTTCTGCAACGTGCGCCAGGAGGCGGTGATCCCGGCGCTCGACAGCGAGACGATCTACCGCGTGCCGATCAGCTACCACGAGCAGGGCATGGACGTGCAGGTCTGCCGTCACTTCAACCTGCCGTGCGAGAAGGAGCCGGATCTCTCGACCTGGCACGAGATCTGCCGCCGCGTGTTGCAGCCCGAGGGCGAGGTGAAGATCGCCGTCGTCGGCAAGTACGTGAAGCTGCTCGACGCCTACAAGTCGCTCGGCGAGGCGCTCACCCACGGCGGCATCGCCAACAACGTGCGCGTCAAGCTCGAGTGGCTCGATTCCGAAATCTTCGAGGCGGGCGACAACGTCGTCGAGCGCCTCGCGGACGTGCACGGCATCCTCGTGCCGGGCGGCTTCGGCGAGCGCGGCGCGGAAGGCAAGGTGCGCGCCGCGCAGTTTGCGCGCGAGCACAAGATTCCCTATTTCGGCATCTGCTTCGGAATGCAGATGGCGGTGGTCGAAGGCGCGCGGCATCTCGCCGGCATCGCCGCGGCGGGCTCCACCGAGTTCGGCCCGACCGAGGAGCCGGTGATCGGCCTGATGACCGAGTGGGTGAAGGACGGCGTAGTGCAGGAGCGCACCGCGGGCGGCGATCTCGGCGGCACGATGCGCCTCGGCGCGTACGAATGCCTGCTCAAGCCTGGCTCGCGCGCGGCGGAGATCTACAACAACGCCGACCGGATCTGGGAGCGTCACCGCCACCGCTATGAAATGAACGATCACTATTCGGCGCAGCTCGAGCGCGTCGGCATGACGGTTTCGGGCCGTTCGCCCGACGGCGTGCTGCCCGAGATCGTCGAACTCGCGGATCATCCGTGGTTCATCGGCGTGCAGTTCCATCCGGAACTGAAGTCGAAGCCGTTCGATCCGCATCCGCTCTTCACTTCGTTCGTGAAGGCGGCGATCGCGCAGTCGCGTCTCGTGTAACAGGGTAGGTTCCCGATGTCGGTTCAGCACGTCGTCGAAATCGGCGATATCCGCCTCGCCAACGATCTTCCGCTCGGGCTCATCGCGGGCCCGTGCCAGATGGAAAGCCGGGAGCACGCGCTCGAATGCGCCGAAGCCCTGGTCGGCATGGCGAAAGCGGTGGGGATGCCGCTGATCTTCAAGACCTCGTTCGACAAGGCCAACCGCACCTCCGCCTCGGGCGCGCGCGGCGTCGGCCTCGAAGCCGCGCTGCCGGTGTTCGCCGAGGTGCGCGAGAAGTTCGGCTGCCCGGTGCTCACCGACGTGCACGAACCCTGGCAGTGCGAGCGCCTCAAGGAGGCGGTCGACGTGCTGCAGATCCCGGCATTCCTCTGCCGCCAGACCGATCTCTTGCTCGCCGCCGCCAACACCGGCTGCGTCGTCAACGTCAAGAAGGGCCAGTTCCTCGCGCCGTGGGACATGGCGAACGTCGCCGCCAAGGTCGAGAGCACCGGCAACCGCCGCCTGATGCTCACCGAGCGCGGCGCGTCCTTCGGCTACAACACCCTCGTCACCGATTTCCGCGGTCTGCCGATCATGGCGAAGATCGGCTACCCGGTGGTGTTCGACGCGACCCACTCGGTGCAGCAGCCGGGCGGGCAGGGGACCGCCTCGGGCGGCCAGCGCGAGTTCGCGCCGGTGCTCGCGCGCGCCGCCGTGTCGCTCGGCATCGCCGCGGTGTTCATCGAGGCGCACCCCGATCCGGACAAGGCGCCTTCGGATGGCGCGAACATGATCGCGCTCAAAGACATGCCGGGCCTGCTCGCCACGCTCAAGGCGTTCGACGACCTGGCCAAGACCCATCCCATAAGCATTGGCTAAGCGAGGAACATCATGACGTCGATCATCGACATTACCGCCCGTGAGATTCTCGACTCCCGCGGCAATCCCACGGTGGAGGTGGACGTTCTTCTGGAGACCGGCACGATGGGCCGCGCCGCCGTGCCTTCGGGTGCGTCGACCGGCGCCCACGAGGCGGTCGAGCTGCGCGACGGTGACGCCGCCCGCTACAACGGCAAGGGCGTGCAGCGCGCGGTCGAAGCGGTGAACGGCGAGATCTTCGACGCCCTCGTCGGCATGGACGCCGAAGAGCAGATGGTCATCGACCAGATGATGATCGACCTCGACGGCACCCCGAACAAGGCGCGCCTCGGCGCCAACGCGATCCTCGGCGTTTCGCTCGCCACCGCGCGCGCCGCGGCGGAAGAGGTCGGCCTGCCGCTCTACAACTACATCGGCGGCGTCTTCGCCCACACCCTGCCGGTGCCGATGATGAACATCATCAACGGCGGCGCGCACGCCGACAATCCGATCGACATCCAGGAATTCATGATCATGCCGGTCTCCGCTCCGTCGATCGCGGATGCGGTGCGCTGCGGCGCCGAGACCTTCCACGCGCTCAAGAAGCTGCTGTCGGAAGCGGGCCTCGCCACTGGCGTCGGCGACGAGGGCGGCTTCGCGCCGAACCTCAAGTCGGCCGACGAAGCGCTCTCCTACATCATGAAGGCGATCGAGAAGGCCGGTTACAAGCCGGGCGAGGACGTGGTTCTCGCGCTCGATGCGGCGTCCTCGGAGTTCTACAAGGACGGCAAGTACGTGCTCGCGGGCGAGGGCAAGACCCTCGATAGCGACGGCATGATCGCCTACTACGCCGACCTCGCCGACCGCTACCCGATCTTCTCGATCGAGGACGGCTGCGCCGAGGACGACTGGGAAGGCTGGGAGCGCCTCACCGCGGCGCTCGGCGATCAGCTTCAGCTCGTCGGCGACGACATCTTCGTCACCAACGTCGAGCGCCTCGGCCAGGGTATCGAGCGCGGCATCGGCAACTCGGTCCTGGTCAAGGTCAACCAGATCGGCTCGCTCACCGAGACCCTCAAGACCGTCGAGATGGCTCACCGCGCCGGCTACACCTGCGTGATGTCGCACCGCTCGGGCGAGACCGAGGACAGCACCATCGCCGACATCGCGGTCGCCACCAACTGCGGCCAGATCAAGACCGGCTCGCTGTCGCGTTCCGACCGCATGGCGAAGTACAACCAGCTGATCCGCATCGAGGAAGAGCTGGGCGCGACCGCGCGCTACGCCGGCGTGAAGATCTTCGGCTAAACGCCGCACCATCCGCGCGGGCGTCCGGAGCGATCCGGCCGCCCGCGTTTTTATTTCCGATTGCGACTCGTTGGAATCAGTGAGATTCCAGATTGACCGCCGATGCCGCCTGTGATTCACTCCAGGTTATCGGCAATGGAGAGTCGATCCCGATGGCCAAGCATGTGAAATTCAGCTCACGGATGCGCGCGGTGTTCGCGCCGCTGGCCGCGGTGTCTCTGGTGGCGTACTTCAGCTACCACTTCGTCAACGGCGAGCGCGGCCTTCTCGCGTACCGCGACCTGCGCGTCGCGATCGCCCAGGCCGAGCTGATCAAGGAGGACACCGGGCGCGAGCGCGCGGTGCTCGAACGCCGGGTTTCGCTGCTGCGGCCCGAAAGTCTCGATCTCGA
>QKGW01000446.1 GCA_003250275.1 Alphaproteobacteria bacterium | reverse complement strand
GATCACCGATCCGTTGCAGTTCCGTAAGGCCGCGGGCAACGAAACGGTGCTGCGTCAGCGTCTTGGGCGCGAGCTCAACAACGCCGTGCGCGTCGAAGTCGCCAAGGTGCTCCTGACCGACATCCTGTCGGAGAAGCGCGCCGAGGTGATGGAGAACATCAATAAGGCGGTGCGCGAACGCGAACGGGAGTTCGGCATCGAGGTGATCGACGTGCGCATCGGGCGCACCGAGTTGCCCCGTGATACCGCTGAGGCCTTGTTTAACCGTATGCGTTCCGACCGCTTCGCCGAGGCCGCCCGCTACCGCGCCGACGGCGCGGAGATGAAGGCCAAGATTCAGGCCGAAGCGGACCGCGAACGGACCGTGATCCTCGCCGAGGCTCGTCGCCAGGCGCAGGTGCTGCGTGGTGAGGGAGACGCCACGCGGAACGAAATTCTCGGCAAGGCCTATGGCCGCGATCCCGAGTTTTTCGCCTTCTATCGTTCCATGGATGCCTACCGCGAGTCCTTGGGCGCGGACACCACTCTGGTTCTCTCCCCGGATTCGCAGTTCTTCCGCTATTTCGAGCGGGTGAACGGCAAATAAGACCAGACGGAGGTTTAAGACAGTGTCGGATATTCTCTCCACGGCACGCGGGCGTCGGAGCTTCGGCTTCGACGTCCGCGCCCTGGCCCGCGCGTTGGGCGCGGTGATGTTCCTGGCGATGGCGGCGGCGCAGCCCGCCCTGGCGCGGCCCGCGCCCGACAGCTTCGCCGACCTCGCGGACAAGCTTCTGCCCGCGGTGGTCAACATCGCCACCACCCACGACGTCCAGGGCGGCGACCAGCAGATGATCCCGGGTCTCCCGCAGCTCCCGCCGGGATCGCCGTTCGAAGAATTCTTCAAGGATTATTTCGAGCGCTTCCAGAACCAGAACCCCGACGGCAACGGCGCTCCGGCTCCGAAGCGCAAGACCCGCTCTCTCGGTTCGGGCTTCATCATCAGCCCCAAGGGCCTGATCGTCACCAACAACCACGTGATCGACGATGCCACCGAGATCGTCGTTTCCTTCCATGACGGCCACGAGGCGCCGGCCAAGCTGATCGGCCGCGACGCCAAGAGCGACATCGCGCTCCTCCAGGTCGAAACCAAGACCGATCTGCCGTACGTCGAGTTCGGCGATTCCGACAAGGCGCGCGTCGGCGACTGGGTGCTGGCGATCGGCAACCCGTTCGGCCTCGGCGGCACCGTGACCGCGGGCATCGTTTCGGCGCGCGGTCGCGACATCAACGCCGGTCCGTACGACGACTTCATCCAGACCGACGCGTCGATCAACCGCGGCAACTCGGGCGGTCCGATGTTCAACATGGACGGTGAAGTGATCGGCGTGAACTCGATGATCTTCTCGCCCTCGGGCGGGTCGGTCGGCATCGGCTTCGCGATCCCCTCGCGCACCGTGCAGCAGGTGATCAAGGACATCGAGAAGTACGGCCACGCGCGTCGCGGCTGGCTGGGCGTAACGATCCAGCACGTCACCGACGACATCGCCGAGAGCCTGGGCATGGATCATGCCATGGGCGCCCTGGTGCAGGGCGTGCAGGCGGGCAGCCCGGCGGCCGAGGCGGGCTTCGAGGCGGGCGACGTGATCGTCTCCTTCGACGGCAAGCCGGTCGAGGAGATGCGCCGTCTGCCGCGCATCGTCGCCGAGACCGAAATCGGCAAGTCGGTCAGCGTCGAGCTGATCCGGGGCGGCAAGCACCTCACCAAGAAGGTGAAGGTGGGCGAGCTCCACGACGAGGTGAAGGCTGCCGACGCAGGTAAGAAGCCCGTGCCGAGCAAGACCTCCGGCCCGGCGAAGGAGATGAAGGCTCTCGGCCTCACCGTCACTTCGCTGACGCCGCAGCTGCGCGAGAAGTACAACGTCGGCGACGACGTCAAGGGCGTGCTGGTCACCGGCGTCGACCCCAACGGCCAGGCCGCCGACAAGGGCGTGCAGCCGGGCATGGTGATCGAGGCGGTGACGCAGCGCAACGTCGCGACTCCCGAGGACCTTCGCTCCGGCATCGAAGCCGCGAAGAAGGCGGGGCGTCAGTCGGTGCTGCTCCAGGTGCGCCTGGGCGACCGCAAGCGCTTCCTCGCTCTCAAGATCGACGACGCCAAGTAATCCACGGCATCCGCCGTACCGCGAAGGCCGGGGGAAACCCCGGCCTTTTGCATGGGCGCGCAGCCGTGGTATGACGGAGCCATGGCGCGCATCGATTTCTACCATCTCCAGAAATGGCCTCTCGAACGGGCGCTGCCCGAGCTCCTCGAACGGGTGCTCGCGGCGGGGATGAAGGCGGTCGTCACCACCGGCTCGCCGGAGCGCGCGAAGGACCTCGATTCCCTCCTTTGGATGTATACGGACGAGTCGTGGTTGCCGCACGCAAGCGCGGGCAACGGCGCGCCCGAGGACCAGCCGGTGTGGATCACCGACGCCGCCGAGAACCCCAACGGCGCGGACGTCCTGGTCGTCACCGAGGGCGCGGATTTCCTAGATCCTTCAGGGTTTTCCCGCTGTCTCGACATCTTCGACGGCGCAGTCGCGGACGACGTCGAGGCGGCGCGGCGGCGCTGGGCGAAGCTGCGCGACGCGGGGCACGATCTCAGCTATTGGCAGCAGGATTCGAGCGGACGCTGGACGCAGAAGGCGAATTCCGCCAAAACCTGATTCTAAGGACGCAGAGCGGTCCGCCAAGAGGCCGCCCGCGTTCCGGCCCTCAAGAACCGGGGGCGAGAGGGATCAGGAAGAGGATGCGCCCCCTATGTCGAGCCGTCGCGCGACATTCGAGGTGCAGGTTCTCGTCGCCAAGAACTGGACGGTGAAGAACCTGTACGACGAGGAGGAGGCCGCCACGCAGGCGGCCGAACAGGAACTCAAGTCCGGCCGGATCGACGGCGTGCGGATTCTGCGGTTGTGGAAACGCGCGGACGGCGAACACGCGGAAAAGCTGGTGTTCGAGAAGATCGGCGCGGCCTCGAAGCGCCGCTCGCGCATGAGCCGGAGGTGCGGGTCGCGCTGTTCGAAGCGGCCCGGCAGCGCCGATCCGCTCGCGCCGCTCGCCGCCGCCGCCGCGCTCGCGCGCTGGGTCGCCGCGCGCTTCCCCGCCAAGGCGGCGCAGCCGGTGTGCGCGCATCTCGACCGGCTCTCCGCCGCGCATCTCGCGGCGCATCGCGTGGTCGAATGCATCGACGATCCCTCGCGTCCGCTCGCCGAACGGGCGACACGGTTGCTCGGCTTCCTGCTTTCCGGCACTTTGACCGAAGGAGAGGCGACGGATCTGGCGCGCAGCCGCATCCGCGCCCATCTCAAGCGCCCCGACTTCGTCGAGGCGTTCGCCGCCGGATATGCGGACCCGGCGGACTGCGAGCGCGGCCTCAGGGACCTCCACGCCCTGATGACGCGCGCGGGAATTTCCGCGGACGCGTGAAAGGGTTACGGATGCTGGTTGCGGTGGTTGCGGTTCTGCTGGTGGTGTTCGGGATCGGCGTCGGGATGGCGGTGCGGTACTTCCCCGACCGCAGCCGGATGCCGGCGAGCCCCGACGTCGCGCGTCTGGTCGGCGAAATCCGCACCCGCAAGCTGTTCGGTCCCGAGGGCTGCGACGACGCGGGCATCCGCGAACTCGCCGCGACCTACGGCTTCCGCGTCGTCGACCGCGACGGCACCATCCTCAAGCTCCGCCGCGACCTTTGGGCGAAGTTCAAGAGCCTGTCCTCGGGTGGACGGCTGCTCGGGGTGCTGCTGTTCCCGCTCTCGCTCACCTTCGCCGCCGGGCTGCTCGCGGGCCTTGGCTGGCGGCGCGGCTACGACGAGCTCGTCCACCTCGATCCGGTGATCCGCACCGCCTGATCAGGCGGTCGTTCCGCTCGCGTGACGTTCCAACTGCCATTGCAGGTGAGTGCGCACGGCGGGCCAGTCGGGCGCGATGATCGAATACACGCAGGTATCGCGGATGCTGCCGTCCTTGGCGCGCTGGTGATGGCGGAGGATGCCGTCGAGGCGCGCGCCGAGGCGTTCGATGGCGCGGCGGCTCTGCTGGTTGAGCACGTGGGTGCGCAGCTCCACGGCGAGGCAGCCGAGGGTTTCGAAGGCGTGGGTGAGGAGCAGCAGCTTGGCCTCGGTGTTGAGGCCGGTGCGCTGCACCGCCTTGGCGTACCAGGTCGAGCCGATCTCGACGCGCGGCCCGGCGACGTCGACGTTCATGTAGGTGGTCATCCCCACCGGCTTGCCGTCGGCGCGGTGGATCACCGCGAACGGCAGCATCCGCCCCGCCGCGTGCTCGCCGAAGCGGCGGTCGATCTCGGCGGTCATCCCCTCGGGAGTCGGCACGTTGGTGTACCAGAGCTTCCACAGGTCGCCTTCCGCCGCCGCCTCGGCAAGGGCGTCGCGGTGGTCGTGGGACAGCGGCACGAGCTGAACGATGTCGCCGGTCAGGGTGATCGGCGTGAGGGCGGATATCATGTCGATCCTTTCGCTATGCTTAGTGAAAATGCCTTGCGATCAGGGTGCTTTCAACCTTGTGCCATTTGATTCCCGTTGATTGGCTTTCTGAAAAATAGTAGATCTAAGTGGATCGAAGCGGATCGGGGGTGGGCTGTGAGGCAAATTGAAGTTTCTACGGACGTGTTCGCGCGGATCTGGGGGCTCCGAGAAGAGGGGGAGGACTCTGAGGATCAAATTCTGCGCCGAGTGTTGCTCGGGCAGATAAATCAACCTGCTGCGACGTTGGGTGCGCAGGAGCCCGGATTCATAGACCGCAGACACGACATCGTATTTGCGCACGGGTTTGAGATTTTCCGGACCTATCGGGGGGTTCCATTCTCCGCTACGGCACAAGACGGATATTGGCATTTATCAACCGGCGGCCGCTTCTCGTCGCTCAACGAATTATCCAGGGCGGTTGTTCAGGGGAGTGAAAATGCGTGGATGAACTGGAATTTTCGCGACGACAAAGGAGTCACGAAGAAAATTTCTGATCTCCGAGATGTCGCTCGCGTTGGCAAGCGTGAACGGTCCAAGAAGGTTCGTTTGCAGGCGGAGGATAGAGAAATGCTTATCTGGCGCGAGTGTGTTGTAGAGGCGTTGCGTTTAATCGGTGGTTCCGGCCACCTTGAGAAAATTTACTCGGCAGTACGCCATGTGCGTAAAATTCGAATGTTGCCACTTCCGCCATCGTGGGAAGCCATTGTGAGGCGGGAATTGGAATATAACTCCTCCGATTCCGGAAGCTTTCAGGGGAAGAATGATCTCTTCCAAAGCGTTGAGGGAATCGGCAGTGGTGTGTGGGCGCTGAGAGGTTAAGGAGTCGCCGCCGAGGGAATAGGCGTCAGTCCTGTTCCGCCTCGGCCGCCTCGAAGTCTTCCATCGCCTGCATCCAGGCGGCTTCGGCTGCGGCGATCCTGGCGTTGAGCGCACCCAGGTCCTTTTGCAGCGCGACCACCTGGGCCGAACCCTCGCGCTCGTAGAGCTTCGGGTCGGCGAGCGCGTTTTCGAGCGTCGAGGCCTGCGCGCTCAGCTTTTCCAAAGCCTTTTCCGCCTCCGTAACCTTTTTCTTCAAGGGCGCCAGGGCGGCGCGCTTTTCGGCGCGCTGGCGGCGGTCCTCCTTGCGGTCGGTGACGTCCTCGCGCGGCCCGGTGTCCTCGCGGCCCTCGCGC
>QKGW01000543.1 GCA_003250275.1 Alphaproteobacteria bacterium | reverse complement strand
TTGTCGGGCACGAACGGCACGCCGCTGCGGCGGTAGGAGGAGATGCCGCGGCGCACGGTGTGGCCGATGTCCACCGGCTTGCGGCTCATCCACGCGGAGAACGCTTCCGCCGCGGCGCGCGCCGAGACTACGCCGCCGCGGTCGAGGATCGCGCGCCCGAGGGCGAGGCTCATCTCGGTGTCGTCGGTGACGCGGCCGGGCTTGAGGTGGAGCCAGCCGCCGCCGGTGATCTCCTTGTGGGAGCCGTGGAACGCGGCGATCTCGCGCGGCGTGAGGAATTCGAGGGTGGCGCCGAGGGCGTCGCCGAGGGCGAGGCCGAGGTAGGCGGCGACGGCGCGGTCCTTCAGCGTTTCGATCGCCTCGGGCGTCACCACGCCGAGCGCCGCGTCGTGCGCCGCGCACCACGCCGCGGGCAGCGCGGGCGGCAGGTCGAGCAGAGGGTCGGCGTCGAGCATCGTCATCATCCGGTCCCCAGGAGGGTCAGGGCGTTGCCCCGGCCCCGGTCTTGCCGTGCGATCTTATTCTTCCGGCCCGAAGCATTCGGCGTAGCCGACGCAGCGGTCGCACGAGGGCGCGCGGCAGACGTATCCGGCTTCGCTTTTGCAGAGTTCGCGGTAGAGGAACTTCTTCCAGCGCATGTCGTGGACGTTGCGCGCGACCACGCGCGGCGACGCGGCGGTGAGCAGCGCGCGGAGTTCGGCGCGGGAGGCGAAGCCCATGTCCTTCCACATGTGGCCGTAGCCCATGCAGCCGACCGCGAGCACGGTGGCGAGGCGGCGGCTTGCGGGACCGTAGGCCGCGCGCCCGGAGCGGAGCAGCGCTTCGAGGTCGCCGACCTCCTGCATCGTGCCGAATTCGCCGAGGCGGCAGGGCGCGCCGTCGCGTAACGGCGGCGGCAGCGGCTGTGCGGCCGGCCAGCCGGGGAGATGATCGCGGACGAAGGCGCGGAACCCCCAGGCACGCAGGCCGAGGCGCGGCGGCAGGGCGGAGCGGCCGGTCCAGAGCGAGGCGAGGAGTGAGGCAGCGGCGACGTCGCCGGGGCGACCTCCGGCCCACCCGAGCAGGCAGGCACGGGTTTCCGCCCACGCGCGGTCCGCCGCGGCGGTGCCGACGGCGGCGCGGCCGGTCATCAGGGCGTGCGCGAAGCGGCGGTAGGAGGGCCGCCTGCCGGAAGAACGCGGAATGGATCTCGGGGCAGGCGGCATCGGGACTCCCTGGTCGGATCAGGTCCGCGGTCGGGGGCGCAGCGTGACGTCGCCGACGACCTTGGCCTGGCAGGCGAGGCGGCTGCGGGCGCCGCCCTCATGGTGATCGAGAACCTCGATTTCGAGCACCGTCGGCGGTGCGAGGCCGTCTTCGCCCTCCACCACCTCGACCATGCAGCGCCCACAGCTGCACTGGCGGCACCCATAAACGATACCGGTTTCGACGTCGTCGGAAACGTCGATCAGGCGCGTTCCCTCGGGCACCCTGACGGACTTGCCGACATCGGCGAACGTAACCGTAGCCTTACACATGCGCGACCCCTCTCGCCGACGTCCTGAGACCCGCGGCAACCGGCATGACCCCCGTCTCGCAGTTGCCGCCAGGGGGACGGTTGCGCCGTCGGCGTCGCGGTCATCCCCCCTCGAATGGGCAGATGTTCGCATACAAGATCGCGCGGCAAAAGCCCCGATTCGGGGCTTTCGCCGAGGTTTCACATCGCCGGGCGCAGCGCCGCAACCGGCACGTTCGGCAGCTCGGCGTAAATCGCGGCGAGGGCGGGTTCGATGGCTTCCCAGCCGTGTTCGCCGTTGGGTTTGATCCCCGCCTCTTCGAGCCGTTCCCACGGGCCGAGGCCGATGCGGGCGCAGGCGACGACGGCGCAGTCCTTGAGCAGGTCGAGGGTGCGCGCGAGGGTGTCGGCGGTTTCGTCGCAGTCTTCCGCGCCGGTGCAATAGAGATCGGCGGCGCGCGTCTCGACGAAGCGCACTTCGCCGGGCGAAACGTCGTAGACGGCAAAGCTCTTGGCGTGGCCGAAGTGGACGTCGATCGCGCCCGCGCCCGAGGTCGCCACCGCCATGCGCACCGGATAGGGCTGCGGCTGGGCGGCCTCCGCGGCCTCGATCGCGGCGACCTTGTCCATGGTGAACTCCTGATTGCGGTCCTCGCCGAGCATCCCGATCGCGTCGGCGCGGCACTGCTTGCAATGACGCATCATCTTCATGTCGGTGGCGCAGGAATCGCGCAAGCCCTGGAGCTCTTCGTCGGTCGGGCCGCGCTGGCCGGTGAGGCCGAACACCGTGCCGTGCTCGGGCGCCGAGATCAGCGGCATGATGTTGTGGAGGAACGCGCCCTTCGCCTTGATCAGGCGCGAGACCTGAGCGAGGTGCTTGTCGTTGATGCCGGGGATCATCACCGAGTTGACCTTCACCAGGATGCCGCGGGCGACGAGCATTTCGAGGCCCTTGAGCTGCTGGCGGATCAGCACCGCGGCGGCGCGCTCGCCGGTGAGGCGCTCGCCTTCCCAGATCACCCAGGCGTAGATCTTCGCGGCGATGCTCGGGTCGACGGCGTTGATGGTGATGGTGACGTGGTCGACGCCGAGGGCGGCGAGTTCGTCGACGTGCTGCGGCAGGGCGAGGCCGTTGGTCGAGATGCAGAGCTTGATGCCGGGCATCTCGGCGCCGACCTGGCGCAGGGTCGCGAAGGTGCGTTTGGGGTTGGCGAGCGGGTCGCCGGGGCCGGCGATGCCCATCACCGTGAGCTGCGGGATCTTCGCCGACACCGCCTTGACCTTGCGCAGCGCCTCGTCGGGCGAGAGCACCTCGGAGACGACGCCGGGGCGGCTCTCGTTGGAACAGTCGTATTTGCGGTTGCAGTAGTTGCACTGGATGTTGCAGGCGGGAGCGACCGCCACGTGCATCCGCGCGAAGCGCAGGTGCGCGGTGTCCGAATAACAGGGGTGGGTCTCGACCTTGGCGCGCATCTCGTCCGAGAGGTTGCTCTCGGCGGCGTCGCCGCAGCGGGTCGATCCGCACCCCGAGGCGGCGCGGGTCGCGCGCGGCTTGGCGTCTTCGGTGATTCCCAGCGGCATCTTCGGTCCTCCGGCTCGTGTCGTCCGGAAGCCTTAGCGCAAACCCCGTGCCGAATTGAAAAACCCAAGGGAATCAAAGAAAAATCCGCCCACGTAGGGCGGATTGTCGTGTTTCGAATGCGACAAAAATCCGACAGTCGCGGGGTTACTTCCGCACGTC
>QKGW01000034.1 GCA_003250275.1 Alphaproteobacteria bacterium | reverse complement strand
AAGGGCTCGGCGAGGTCGGCGCAGAGGTCGAGGTCCGCCCGCCGTTTTATTGCGACTACGGCACCCACATCCGCCTCGGCGACGGCGTATTCGTCAACTTCGGCTGCGTCGTCCTCGACGTCGCCGCGGTCACGATCGGCGCGCGCGCCCAGATCGGCCCGGGGGTGCAGATTCTTGCCGCCGATCATCCGCGCGACCCGGCGGAACGTGCCGAGGGCCTGGAATTCGGACGGCCGGTCGCGATCGGCAGCGACGTCTGGATCGGCGGCGGCGCAATCGTCCTGCCCGGCGTCCGCATCGGCGACGGCGCGGTGGTCGGCGCGGGCAGCGTCGTCACCCGCGACGTGCCCGCGGGCGCGACCGTGGCCGGCAATCCGGCGCGTCCAGTGCGCTGAGCCTCAGTGCATCGCGGCGAAGCCGAAATCGCCCGCGATCTGGTTGAGCCAACCGCGCAGACGTTCCGGACTCTTGGTGGATTCGTTGTCCTCGTCGAGGGCGAGACCGGCGAACACGCCGTCGTGCTCGGCCTGCGACGCCTCGAAGGCGTAGCCCTCCGCCGGCCACTGACCGACCACCTTGGCGCCGCGGTCGCCGAAGAACTCGGCAAGCTCGCCGATCGCGTCGACGAAGCTGTCGGCATAGCTATATTGGTCGCCGAGGCCGAACACCGCGACGGTGCGGCCGCTGAAGTCGGCGTCGTCGAGGCGCATCATCAGCTCTTCCCAGTCCGACGGAATCTCGCCCACGCCCACCGTCGGCGTGCCGACGATGAGGTAGTTGTAGCCGAGCAGATCGTTCGGCTCGACGCGCGCCGCGTCGAGCGGCGCCGACATCGTCTCGTCGTCGAACATCGCCTTGATCTTGCGCGCCATGCGCTGGGTGGTGCCGGAATCCGAACCGTAAATCAAACCGATGCGCGCCATGGCCGGAGCCTCCGCTGGGGGTTGGCGGAAAGAGATCTCGCGTCCGCGCGGACGCTGGTGCCGAAGATATGATAATGACTATCAGTTGCGTTTTCCGCAAGCCGACGCAACGCGGTTTTCAGCGCGACGGCGCGATCCGCACGAGAAATTCGCGCACCGCCTGGCAGAACTCGCGCGCCACTCCCGAAGGCGGCTTCCCGAGGGGGAAGAACAGATAGAAGGTGAGCGGGATGCGCGGCACGAACGGCCGCGTCACCACGTCGCGCTCGCTGAACGCGTGGGCGGTGAACGGCTCGACCACGGTGACCCCCATGCCCTCGGCGACGAGCGCGTAGGCGGTGTAGGCGCGCTGGGTGCTGATGCGGCGGCGCGGGGTGATCCCCGCCTCGTGCAGAACGTTGGAGATCGCGCCCCAGGAGAGGCGGTCGTCGGTGAGGCCGATGAAGTCGACCTCTTCGAGATCGCGCGGCTGGATCACCGTCTTGGCGGCGAGCGGGTGGTTGGCGGGCATCGCGCAGACGAGCTCGGTGGAAATCAGGAGCTCGCTCTCGACCCCCGGCGATTCGAGCGGCTTGAGCGCGATGCCGAGGTCGACGACGCCGCGCGTCACCCAATCCACCACCGTCGCCGAGCCGTAGGAGGAGAGCGAAATCTGCACCTGTGGGCGGGCACGGCAGAACTGCGCCACCCGGAGGCGAGACTCGGCATACACGCGAGGCGCAATTGCCCGAGACCGGCCTGGCGAATCTCGTTGGCGCGCGCCGCGATGCCGTTCAGACCGGCAAAAAGACCCTCGGCCTCGGCATAAAGCACCTCGCATTCGGGCGTCGGACGCAGCCGGCGGGTGCTCCGATCGAACAACGGAAAGCCGACTTCGCGTTCGAGTTCGGCGAGCAGACGGCTCACGGAAGGCTGAGAAACGTTGAGCAAACGGGCCGCCGAAGATGCCCCGCCGGTGAGCACCGCAGCTCGCAGAGCCTCGATTTGCCTCATTGTTATGCGGGCTGCCATAGGATTTCTGAATGACCTCATGACGCTTTCGTATTTGACGCTATGCTTTGCCGATGCATAGCATGGCGTCAACGAAAAAAAGATCCCGGGATGGAGAGCGCTGAACAGCGCCTATGTATTGCGGAGCGTGTTACTGCAACCGGAGACCTGGAGACTACCCCCCATGCGCACAGCATTGATCGGAACGACGGCCCTGATGATGGGGCTGCTGGCGGCGTCGGCTGCCAACGCGGCGGATCTCAAGATCGGCCTCAGCGCGGAGCCGAGCGCCCTCGACCCGCACTATCACAACCTCGTCCCCAACAACGCGATGGCGAAGCACGCCTTCAATACGCTTGTCGAGCAGGATGAGAATCAGCGTCTTGAGCCCGGCCTCGCGACTTCGTGGAAGGCACTCGACGACACCACCTGGGAATTCAAGCTGCGCAAGGGCGTGAAGTTCAGCGATGGCTCGCCGTTCACCGCCAAGGACGTGGTGTTCTCGATCTGCCGCGTGCCGAACGTGCCGAACAGCCCGTCGGCCTTCACCATCTACATGAAGTCGATCGAGAGCATGGAGACGCCCGACGACATGACGGTGGTGGTCAAGACCGCGACCCCGTATCCGCTCCTGCCGACCGACCTCTCGACGATCCAGGTCATCGCCGCCGAAACCGGCACCTTCTCGGGCCCGCTGGTGTTCAAGAAGTCCGGCTGCGAGGGCGTGACCGCCTATCCGTCGACCGAGGACTTCAACTCGGGCAAGGCGATGATCGGCACCGGTCCGTTCAAGTTCAAGGAATTCGTCAAGGGCGACCGCATCGTCATGACGAAGAACGCCGACTACTGGGGCGACAAGGCCGCGTGGGACACCGTGACCTTCAAGCCGATTCCGTCGGACGGTCCGCGCGTCGCGGCGCTGCTCGCGGGTGACGTCGACTTCATCGAGAACCCGCCGTCGCAGGATCTGCCGCGTCTCAAGTCCGACAAGAACGTCCGCATCGTCGACGGCCTGTCGAACCGCGTCATCTACGTCGCGCTCAACAGCGGTCCGGCGGTTCACCCGGGCCTCAAGGGCGTGGACAAGAACCCGCTCGCCGATCCCAAGGTGCGCAAGGCGCTCTCGCTCGCGATCGACCGCAAGACCATCGACGCGCGCATCATGAACGGCCAGGCCGAGCCCGCCGGCCAGCTGATCTCGCCCGGCCTGTTCGGTCACAACAACGACATCAAGGTCGATCCGTACGATCCGAAGAAGGCCAAGGCGCTGCTCGCCGAAGCCGGCTTCCCGAACGGTTTCGAGATCACCCTCGGCTCGCCGAACGACCGCTACATGAACGACGAGAAGGTGACCCAGGCGATCGCCCAGTACTGGACCCGCATCGGCGTCAAGACCAACGTCGACGCGGTCACCAAGTCGGTGTTCTTCTCGCGCCGCGGCAAGAAGGAATTCGCCGCCTACCTCGCGGGCTGGGGCGCCGGCACCGGCGAAGCCTCGTCGCCGCTCAAGTCCCTCGTCGCCTGCCGCGACAAGGACAAGGGCTTCGGCACCACCAACTACGCCGAGTACTGCAACAAGCAGATGGACGCGACCCTGACCGAGGCGCTCGCCACCATCGACGACGCCAAGCGCGAAAAGCTGCTGCAGAAGGCGATGGCCGAGGTGATGGCCGACACCGGCATGGTCCCGGTGCACTTCGAAAAGACCCCGTGGGCGATGAAGAAGTCCATCACCTACAAGGCGCGCGTGGATCAGCAGACCATGGCGCAGGACATCCGGCCGGCGAAGTAACCAGCCTTCGACCGCAAGCCCCCGGGCCGCGTGATCGCGGCCCGGGCAGTCCTGAACCCGTGATTCTTTTGGATATGACATGGGATATGTGATCAACCGGCTGCTGCAAGCCTCGTTGGTGATCGCGGCGATGGCGGTTCTCGTCTTCGTCGGCGTGTACGCCATCGGCAACCCAGTCGACATGCTGATCAGCCCCGAGGCCGACCAGGCCGAAATCGAGGCGACGATCATCCGCATGGGCCTCGACAAGCCGCTCTGGCAGCAGTTCCTCACCTTCGTCAACGGCGCGCTGCATGGCGACCTCGGCACCTCGTTCATCTACAACGAGCCCGCCGTCCGCCTGATTCTCGATAGCTTCCCCGCCACCCTCGAACTCGCGCTGGCGGCGATCCTCATCGCCATCGTGATCGGCATCCCGCTCGGGGTGATCGCCGGGCTCAAGCCCAACGGCGTCCTCGGCCGTTCGATCATGAGCGTGTCGATCCTCGGGTTCTCGCTGCCGACCTTCTGGGTTGGCATGATGTTCATCATGCTGTTCGCGGTGCACCTCGGCTGGCTGCCCTCGACCGGGCGTGGCGAAACCGTCGAAGTGTTCGGCATCAAGTGGAGCTTCCTCACCGGCGACGGCCTCGCCCACCTGATCCTCCCCGCGATCAACCTCGCGCTGTTCAAGACCTCGCTGGTGATCCGTCTCGCCCGCGCCGGCACGCGCGAAGTGATGATGCAGGACTACATCAAGTTCGCCCGCGCCAAGGGGCTCTCCGAACCGCGCGTGATCCTCGTGCACATGCTCAAGAACATGATGATCCCGGTGGTCACCGTGCTCGGCCTCGAATTCGGTTCGGTGGTCGCGTTCGCGGTGGTGACCGAGACGGTGTTCTCCTGGCCCGGCATCGGCAAGCTGCTGATCTCGTCGATCGTCCACCTCGATCGCCCGGTGATCGTCGCGTACCTGATGCTCACGGTGATGCTCTTCGTCACCATCAATTTCCTCGTCGACATGATCTACGCGATCCTCGACCCGCGCGTCCGGCGCAAGGAGTCGGCATGACCGAAGCCACCCCCCTCACCGCGCCCGCCATGCCCAAGGAAATCTCGGTCGAAACGCCGTTCCAGCGGCTGGTGCGCAAGTTCGTCGCCAACCGCAT
>QKGW01000492.1 GCA_003250275.1 Alphaproteobacteria bacterium | reverse complement strand
GCCGGGATGCTGGAGTACGCGCGGCTGCGCGACGAGGGGCCCGCGACCGCGCCTGCGCGGCGGCGGCTGCTCGAAGCGCATCGCGACGGCGTACGCGCCCATGTTGCCGAGCTTCAGGCCTGCCTCGCCGTCCTCGACACCAAGATCGCCGGATACGCCGGCGACGCACAGGTGGAGACGGACCATGATGACGCATCAGACACAGATCGACGAGAGCCGCTACGAGACCGGCCTGCGCGTTCTGTCGGAGGTTGACGGAGCCGCGGGCGAGAAGGTGGTGGCGAGTTTGGCCGGGATCGCCCCGGAGTTTGCCCGCTATCTCATCGAGTTCCCGTTCGGGGACATCTACGCCCGCCCCGGGTTGGGGCTGCGCGAGCGCGAAATCGCGACGATCGCGGCGCTGGCGGCGATGGGCAACGCCCGCCCGCAGTTGAAGGTGCACATCGCGGCGGGGCTCAACGTCGGCCTCAGCCGCGAGGAAATCGTCGAGATCTTGATTCAGATGGCGGTGTACGCCGGGTTCCCGGCGGCGCTCAACGGCCTGTTCGCGGCGGAAGAGGTGTTCGCGGAAGAGGGCTGAAACGACAAGGGCCGCCCGGAGGGGCGGCCCTGATCGCGACGCGGCGGGCGTTTAGCCCATCGCCTTCTTGAGGCCCTCGTTGAGCTTTTCGAGGAACTGGTTGGTGGTCAGCCAGGGCTGGTCGGGGCCGATCAGGATCGCGAGGTCCTTGGTCATGAAGCCCGCCTCGACGGCGTCGACGCAGACCTTTTCCAGGGTCTCGGCGAAGCGCACCACCTCGGGCGTGCCGTCGAACTCGCCGCGGAACTTGAGGCCGCGGGTCCAGGCGAAGATCGAGGCGATCGGGTTGGTCGAGGTTTCCTTGCCCTGCTGGTGCAGGCGGTAGTGACGGGTCACGGTGCCGTGCGCGGCCTCGGATTCGACGGTCTTGCCGTCGGGGGTCATCAGCACCGAGGTCATCAGGCCGAGCGAACCGAAGCCCTGCGCCACGGTGTCGGACTGCACGTCGCCGTCGTAGTTCTTGCACGCCCAGACGTAGCCGCCCGACCACTTCATGCAGCAGGCGACCATGTCGTCGATCAGCCGGTGCTCGTAGGTGAGGCCGGCCTTGGCGAAGGCGTCCTTGAACTCGGTGTCGTAGATCTCCTGGAACAGGTCCTTGAAGCGGCCGTCGTAGGCCTTGAGGATGGTGTTCTTGGTGGAGAGGTAGAGCGGCCAGCCGCGACCGAGCGAGTAGTTCATGCAGGCGCGGGCGAAACCGCGGATCGAGTCGTCGACGTTGTACATCCCCATCGCCACGCCCGAGCCGGGGAAGTCGTAGACCTCGCGGGTTTCGGGCGCGCCGCCGTCGGCCGGGGTGAAGGTGATGGTGAGCTTGCCCGGACCGGGGACGCGGAAGTCGGTGGCGCGGTACTGGTCGCCGAAGGCGTGACGGCCGATCACCACCGGCTGGGTCCACGACGGCACCAGGCGCGGCACGTTCTTGCAGATGATCGGCTCGCGGAACACCGTGCCGTCGAGGATGTTGCGCACCGTGCCGTTGGGCGACTTCCACATCTTCTTGAGATTGAATTCCTTCACCCGGTCTTCGTCGGGGGTGATGGTGGCGCACTTCACGCCGACGCGGTGCGTCTTGATCGCCTCGGCGGCGTCGATGGTCACCTGGTCGTTGGTGGCGTCGCGATGCTCGATGCCGAGGTCGAAGTAGATCAGCTCCACGTCGAGATACGGCAGGATCAGCTTTTCCTTGATGAACGACCAGAGAATGCGCGTCATTTCGTCGCCGTCGAGTTCGACGATCGGATTGGCGACCTTGATTTTATTCATGACGATGGTTTCCCGATGGATTGGTGGTGCGAGCGATCAGGGAGTGTGCCCCCGCCGGGGTGCGCCCCGGGCATTTCGACGGAATGTCGTTGGGGCAAAGATAGAACCCCGCCGTGAAGGTTTCAATGCGGAGCCCGGCGCACTCGCTATGTCGTTGCGCACAAAGCGGTTCGGACGTAGGGTTGCGGGAAACCGGAGCGCGCCGCAACGGGGGTCGCGCGCGCCCCGGCGTGATCGCACGTCAAGACTCGGGGTCGATAGTGAAACGGGTTGGACTTTACGGAATACTGGTACTGGGCGTGCTGTTCCTCGTCGCGGCGCTGTGGCAGCTGCGCGACCACGAAGAGCCCGCGCCCGCGCCGCAACCCGCCGCGCCCGCCGCCGTCGCGCCCGCGCCGCAGCCGGTGACGCCGACCTTCGACATCGTGCGGATCAGCCCCGAGGGCGACACCGTGATCGCCGGGCGCGCCGCGCCGGGGGCGACCGTGGTGATCTACGACGGCGATAAGGAATTGGGCCGCGCCAAGGCCGACGAGCGCGGCGAATGGGTGTTCCTGCCCGGCAAGCCGCTGCCGCCCGGCACCCGGCGCCTCAATCTCGCGGTGTTCCCGCCCGACGGCAACGGCGAGCCGCTGCGTTCGGAAGGCGACGTGATGCTGGTGGTGCCCGAGCCCGGCAAGGGCGCGGTGGTCGCGGTGCAGGTGCCGAAATCGGGCGGCGCGTCGCGGGTGCTGCAGCGTCCGGGCGATGCGGTCGCCGACCTCACCATCGCCGCGATCGACTACGACGACCAGGGCCGCGTCGGAATTTCCGGCAACGCCGCGCCGACCGCGCCGGTGATCGCCTACCTCGACAACGCCGAACTCGGCCGCGGCACCACCGGCGCGACCGGCGAGTGGCGGGTGCAGGGTTCGCGCAAGCTCGCCGACGGCGCGCACACCGCGCGCGTCGACCAACTCGGCGTGGATGGCGAAGTGGTGCGCCGCGCCGAGGTCTCCTTCCGCGTCGACCATGCCGCGATGGCGGGTGCGGGCGAAATCATCGTGGTGGTGCAGCCGGGCAACAGCCTGTGGCGGATCGCGCGGCGGATCTACGGCGAGGGCATGGCCTACACCGAGATCTTCGAGGCGAACCGCGACCAGATCCGCGACCCCGACCGGATCTATCCGGGCCAGAACTTCGTAGTTCCGAAAGGCAAGGGGAAACCCTGAGGACGCCCCGTTCTCCGGTCGTCCTCTCCGGGTGCGGCGTGTCCTTTCCTGTGGTCCCAGTCCCGGCCTCCGGCGGAGCCTCTGCGGCTTCCCCCTTTCGCCGTCATGGCCGGGCTTGGCCCGGCCATCCGCGAGTTGTGGCTTGCCGGCGGTTCGGGGAAAACCAGACGTGGATGCCTGGGACGAACCCGGGCATGACGGGGCGGGGGCGAACGTCGGAAAACGCGGCGGGGCAGCACCAGACGCCGCCGGGTGGTTCAGGCGGCGGCGTGTTCCTGGATCAGGCCGAGGATCGGCTTGTGCCAGGCGAGCACCTTGGTCAGCCCGACCATCAGCCGTTCGGCGGAGACCGGCGTCGGCAGCGGCGTTTCGGCCTGGAAACGGATCGTGCCGTCGTC
>QKGW01000579.1 GCA_003250275.1 Alphaproteobacteria bacterium | reverse complement strand
CGATCGGCACCGACGCCTGAGCCTCTGGCGCGACGCGCGAATCCGGCCTATTCCTGACGGATGCCGTCCGCACCGATGCCCCCCGCCGAACCGATCGCCCCGCCGCAGCGTCCCCGCGCCGTGCTTGCGGGCGCACTGCTCGCGATGGTGCTCGCCGCGCTCGACCAGAACATCGTCAACACCGCGCTGCCGCGCATCGCCGCCGACCTCGGCGGCCTCGCGCATCTCTCGTGGGTGGTGACGACGTTCATGCTCACCGCCACCGTCACCACCTCGCTCTACGGACGGCTTTCCGACATCCACGGGCGGCGGCGGCTGTTCTTCGTCGCCGTCGGCGTGTTCGTCGCCGGGTCGCTCGCCTGCGGCCTCGCGCAGACGATGGCGCAGCTGATCGCGCTGCGCGCCCTCCAGGGGCTCGGCGCGGGCGGGCTGCTGGTGCTCGCCCAGGCGGCGATCGGCGACGTGTTCAGCCCGCGCGAACGGCCGCGCTACCAGGGCTGGATCACCGGCGCGTTCGCCTTCGCCTCGGTGGCGGGGCCGCTCGTCGGCGGCGGCATCACCACGCTGTGGTCGTGGCGCTGGGTGTTCTTCGTCAACCTGCCGCTCGGCGTGCTCGTCCTCGGGCTGATCGCCTGGGGGCTCGACGACCGCCGCGCGCGGGTGCGGCGTCCGCTCGACCTCTCCGGCGTGCTGCTGCTCGCCGGGTGGACCGCGACCCTGCTGCTGCTGCTCGCCTGGGGCGGCACCGCCTTCCCCTGGCTTTCCGCCCAGGCGATCGCGTGCGTGGCGCTGTTCGCGGTGCTGTTCGCCGCGTTCGTCGCGCGCGAGCGCGCCGCCGAGGAGCCGGTGGTGCGCCTCGGCCTGCTCGCCAACCCCACCTACGCGCGCGGTTTGTTCGTTGGCGGGATGATGACTTTCGCGATGATGGGATCGATGGTGTTCCTGCCGCTCTACTTCCAGGCGGTGCTCGGGATCAACCCCGCCGCCGCCGGGGCGATGCTGCTGCCCCAGGTGGCGGGAATGATGCTCACCGCGATCGTCGGCGGGCGGATCGTCTCGCGCCTCGGCAGCGGCCACCGCTTCCTCCGCATCGGCGTGGCGCTCGAAGTCGTCGCGCTCGCGAGCCTCGGCGCGTTCGCCGAGGCCGGGGCGGCCGCGCCCGCATTCCTCGTCTCCACCTTCGTGCTCGGCCTCGGCATGGGGATGGGAATGCCCAACCTCACCGTCGCGGTGCAGAACGCCGTGCCCTACCGCGAACTCGGCGCGGCGACCGGGATGATGACCTTCGTGCGCTCGCTCTGCGGCGCGCTCGGCGTGGCGATCTCGGGAGCGATCCTCGCGCGCTTCCTCGGCGGCGCGGCGACGGCGCGGCACCAGGACGCCGCGGCGGCGCTCGCCGCGGCCTCGGGCGACTATCACGCCGCCCTGGTGTGGTGCTTCTGGGTGAGCGCGGCGGTGATGGCGGTTGCCTGGGTGGTGCTGCTCGGCATCCCCGACCGCAAGCTGCGCGACCGCGTCGACGACCTCGCGCTCGACTAAACCAGATCGTCGGCGACCGCGAACAGCGCGTCGGGATCGTCGGTGATCACGCCGGCGACGCCCCAGCGCCACAGACGGATCGCGTCGTCGGGGTCGTTGACCGTCCAGGTCAGCACCGCGAGCCCGGCGGCGATCATTTCGGTCACCAGCGCGGCGCTGAGGTGGCGGTGGCCGGGGTGGATCGTCGCCGCGCCGAGGCGGCGGGCGGTTTCGCGCCAGTCGGGCGGCGGCGCGTCGCAGAGGATGCCGAGCGGCACGTCGGCGCGGGTGAGGCGCATCCGTTCGAGCACCGGCATCGAGAAGCTCGACACCACGAGGCGCGGCATCGGCCAGTCGCGGCGCTTGAGCGCGGCGAGGGTGGCGTCCGCCACCGCGCCCGCCTCGCCGCCGTGAACCTTGACGTCGAGGTTCACCGAGAGGCCGTAGTCGCCGAAGAGTTCGAGGGCGTCGTCGAGGGTCGGCACGTCGGGCGCGAGGCGCGCGAGTTCGGCGCGGGAGACCTCGCGCAGCGCCTCGGGGCGTCCGGCGATGCGCTTGAGGTCGCCGTCGTGGCAGATCACCGGCGTGCCGTCGCCGAGCAGCGAGACGTCGGTTTCGATCCACGAGCAGCCGCTGCGGGCGGCGGCGCGGAAGCATTCGAGGGTATTTTCCGGCGCGAGGCGCGGCGCGCCCCGGTGACCGATCACGCGACCGGCAGGCATGAGCGGGTCTCCCTTTCGCTGGGCGTCCAGAGGATCCGGCGCCCTTCGGCGTCGAAGAGATGGATATGGGCGGCGGGCCAGTCGAGGGCGACGGCGTCGCCCGAGGCGAGGCCGACCGTGCCGGTCGGGCGCGCCACCACCATCGCGTCGCCGAGGCGCAGGTGCACGAGGGTGTCCGCGCCGAGGGGCTCGACGAGTTCGACCGTCGCGTCGGCGCGGCTGTCCGCGGCGAAGTGCAGGTGCTCGGGGCGGATGCCGAGGGTGAGCGGGCCGGGCGCGCGGTCGAGATCGGGCAGCGCGAGCGCGAGGCCGGAGGCGAGGCGGGCGAAGCGGCCGTCCCACTCCGCCGCGAGCAGGTTCATCGCGGGCGCGCCGAGGAACCCGGCGACGAAGGTGGTGGCGGGCGCGTCGTAGAGTTCGAGCGGCGGGCCGATCTGCTCGGCGATGCCGCCGTTCATCACCACCAGGCGGTCGGCGAGGGTCATCGCCTCGACCTGATCGTGGGTGACGTAGATCGCGGTGGTACCGAGGCGGCGCTGCAGCCGCTTGATCTCGACCCGCATCTGCACGCGCAGCTTGGCGTCGAGGTTGGAGAGCGGCTCGTCGAAGAGGAACGCCTTGGGCTCGCGCACGATCGCGCGGCCCATCGCGACGCGCTGGCGCTGGCCGCCCGAAAGCTGCGACGGGCGGCGCTGCAGAAGCTCGGAAAGCTCGAGGATTTCGGCGGCTCGGCGCACCCGCTCGGCGATCTCGGCCTTGGGCACGCGGCGGTTCCTGAGGCCGTAGGCCATGTTGCCCTCGACCGTCATGTGCGGGTAGAGGGCGTAGTTCTGGAACACCATGGCGATGTCGCGGTCGCCCGGCTCGCGGCGGTTGACCTCCGCGCCGTCGATCACCACGCGGCCCTCGGTGACGGTTTCGAGCCCGGCGATCATCCGCAGCAGGGTCGACTTGCCGCAGCCCGAGGGGCCGACGACAACGATGAACTCGCCGTCGGCGACATCGAGGGAGACGCCGTTCACCGCCGGCACGCCGTTGGCGTAGCGTTTGAACAATGCGTCGAGGTGGACGGTGGCCATGTCGGGTATGTCTCCTACTTCTCGCTGTCCACCAGGCCTTTGACGAACAGCCGCTGCATCGCCAGTACCACCAGCACCGGCGGCAACATGCCGAGGATCGCGGTGGCCATGACGACGTTCCAGATCGGCTCGGAATCCGGCACCGCGACCATGCGCTGGATGCCCATCACCACGGTGTAGTGGGACTCGTCGGTGGTGGCGACGAACGGCCAGATGTACTGGTTCCAGCCGTAGATGAACAAAATCACGAACAGCGCCGCGATGTTGGTGCGCGACAGCGGCAGCAGGATGTCGGTGAAGAAGCGCATCGGCCCCGCGCCGTCCATCCGCGCCGCCTCGGCGAGTTCCGGCGGCACGCTCAGGAAGAACTGGCGGAACAGGAAGGTGGCGGTGGCCGAGGCGATCAGCGGCAGGGTCAGACCGGCGGTGCTGTTGAGCAGCCCGAGGTCGGAAACGACCTGGAAGGTCGGCACGATGCGCACCTCGACCGGCAGCATCAGGGTGAGGAAGATCATCCAGAAGATCGTCTTGCGCAGCGGAAAGCGGAAATACACGATCGCGAACGCCGAGAGAATCGAGATCGCGATCTTGCCGACGCTGATCGCGAGCGCCATCGTCAGGCTGTTGAAGATCATCCGTTCGACCGGCGGCACGCCCGCCGAGGCGAGGCCCTGGAACAGCACCGCGGTATAGTTCTCGATCAGGTGCCCGCTCGGCAGCAGCGAGAACTGGCCGCTGAGCATTTCGCCGCCGTCCTGGGTCGAGGCGACGAAGGCGAGCCAGACCGGCAGGGCGAGGAGCGCGACGCCGAGGATCAGCACGAGGTGGCGCAGCAGCGCCAGGAACGGGCGGTTCTCGACCATCATGCCTCCGCGCGGCGGTCGAGCAGGCGGAACTGCGCGACGGTGAGGAGCGAGACGATCACCATCAGGATCGCCGATTGTGCGGCCGAACTGCCGAAGTCGAGGCCGATGAAGCCGTCGTTGAAGACCTTGTAGACCAGGGTTTCGGTGGCGCCGCCGGGGCCGCCCTGGGTGGTCGCGTGGATCACCGCGAAGGTCTCGAAGAACGCGTAGACGATGTTGACGACGAGGAGGAAGAAGCTCGTCGGCGCGAGCAGCGGGAAGACGATCGTCCAGAACCGCCGCGCCGGGCCCGCGCCGTCGATCGCCGCCGCCTCGATCACGCCGCGCGGGATCGATTGCAGCCCGGCGAGGAAGAACACGAAGTCGTAGCTGATCTCCTTCCACGACGCCGCGAGGACGACGAGGAGGAACGCCTGGTCGCCGTCGAGGTAGTGGTTCCAGGAGATGCCGGCGCGGTTCAAGGTGTAGCCGACGACGCCGATGGTCGGGTTGAACATCAGGAACCACAGCACCCCCGCGAGCGCGGGCGCGACGGCGTAGGGCCACACCAGCAGGGTCTTGTAGACGTGCGCGCCGCGGACGACGCGGTCGGCCATCGTCGCGAACAGCAGCGCGAGCCCCATCGAGAACGCCGCGACCAGCGCGCCCATCGCGAGCGAGCGGCCGAAGGCTTCGAGGTAGGTCGGGTCGGCGAGCACCGTGGCGTAGTTCTCGAACCCGACGAACTCGGTCGAGAGGCCGAAGGCGTCCTCGCGCAGGAACGACTGGCGCAGACCCTGCGCCGCGGGCCAGAAAAAGAAGATCAGGGTCACCGCGAGCTGCGGCGCGACCAGGAGATAGGGGAGCACGCGGCTCCGGAACACGACTTGAGGACCCATCGCCTCCGCCATCCCGTCAAAAGGGGATGCCGCCGCTCGGGGGGAAGCGGCGGCATCGGTGCAAGGCTCAGTTCTTGTTGGCCTTCTCGAACGTGCGGAGGATCGCGTTGCCGCGTTCCACGGCAGTGTCGAGAGCGGCCTGCGCGGAAGCCTTGCCGGACCAGACGGTCTCAAGCTCGTTGTTGATGATGTCGCGGATCTGCGCGAAGTTGCCGAAGCGCAGGCCCTTGGAGTTGGCGGTCGGGGTCTTGTGGTTGATCTCGAGCACGGCGACGTCGGTGCCCGGGTTCTTGTCGTAGAAGCCCTGGGTCCTGGTCAGCTCGTAGGCCGCCTTGGTGATCGGCAGGTAGCCCGAGAACTGGTGCCAGTCGGCCTGAACCTCGGCGGAGGAGAGGTAGCTGAAGAACTTCGCGACGCCGGGGTACTCGGCCTTCGGGCGGCCGTTGAGGACCCAGAGCGAGGCGCCGCCGATGATGCTGTTCTGCGGGTCCTTGATCACGTTCGGGTAGTAGGGCAGCGGCGCGACGCCGAACGCGAACTTGACGTTGTTCTTCACCCCGGCGTAGGAGCCCGAGGAGTTCATGTACATCGCGCATTCGCCGCTATAGAACTTCGGCGCGGAATCGGAGCGGCGCCCGCCGTAGTCGAAGATCTTGCTCTTCTGCCACGCGGCCATGTTGGCGACGTGCTGGACCACCGCGGTCTTGTTGAAGGTGAGCGCGGTGTCGAGGCCGGCGATGCCGTTCTCCTTGGTGCCGATCGGCAGGTTGTGCCAGGCGGAGAAGTTCTCGATCTGCACCCACGACTGCCAGCCGGTGGTGAAGCCGCAGGCGGCGGCGCCGGAAGCCTGGAGCTTCTTCGCGGCGGCTTCGAGCTCGGGCCAGGTGGCCGGCGGATTGGCGATGCCCGCCTTCTTGAACGCGTCCTTGTTGTAGTACATCACCGGGGTCGAGCTGTTGAACGGCATCGACAGCATGTTGCCCTTGGAATCGGTGTAGTAGCCGGTCACCGCCTGGAGGTAGGCGCTCGGGTCGAACGGCTGCTTGGTGTCGGTCATCAGCTGGTAGACCGGGTAGACCGCGCCCTTGGCCGCCATCATCGTGGCGGTGCCGACCTCGAACACCTGCACGATCGCGGGCGCCTGCTTGGCGCGGAAGGCGGCGATCGCGGCGGTCATGGTCTCGGTGTAGTTGCCCTTGTAGACCGGCACGACCTTGTATTCGGATTGCTTGGCGTTGAATGCCGCGGCGATCGCGTTGACCTTCTCGCCCAGTTCGCCGCCCATGGCGTGCCACCACTGGATCTCGGTGGCGGCGTTGGCGGACGCGGACATGCTCAGGCCGCCGAGCGCGATCGCGGCGACGGTGTTCAACAGCTTCATGACGGGGCTCCCCGGGGTGAATGCAAAATTGCGCACGTGTGCACGCGCGGCAGCCCTTCACCCTAGGCGCGAATGTGCGACGGTTTTCGCACGTTTCCGTGAACTTTTTGAAACAGTTATCCTGCCGGGCAGGGAGATTTGCCGCCGAGCCGCAGGAGGCTTTCGGCGATTGCCGCGGCGACGCTGCGAGACGCCTGGCCGAGCGCGTGCGCGGCGGCTTCGGCATCCGCACCGGGGAGCGGCGCGTGGGCGGCGGCGCGGCAGGCGGCGGCGGGGCCGTCGGGGAGGCGGCGCACCGTCCAGGTGGCGGCGACGAGCGCGCCCTCGGGCCGCGCCTCGAAGCGCTCGAAACGCGCGGCGACGCGGTATTGCGGCAGCGCCAGCGCGCCCTGCGGTACCGGCGCGGCGTAGACGTCGGTGGCCTTGGCGGCGCGCCACAGCTCGTCGGCGATCAGGCCGCGCAGTTCGTCGGGCAGGCTGCCCGCCCAGAGGTCGTTGTCGCGCACGTCGAGGCGGCCGTCCGCGCCGGTGAGGACGATCTCGTTGCGGTCGGCGGCGGCGGGCACCGCCACCGGCAGGAGCTCGACGAGGCGTTCCGCGCCGCCGCCGGAACCGAGCGGCGCGCCGTCGCCGAGGGCGTGGTAGCGGGCGGGCGGCGAAGCCGCGCAGGCGGCGAGGCCGAGAACCAGGAGAACGGGCGCGAGGCGGCGGATCATCGGTCGTTCCTTCTTCCGCGCAGGAGCGATTCGGGGTTGCGGTCGATGCCGTCGGCGAGGGCCTTGAGCGAACGCGCCGCATCGGTCATCGCGCGCAATGCCGCGCGGGTGTCCTGCTGGGTGGGCGAATCCCCCGCGAGCGTGGCGCTGATCGTGCGCAGGCTGTCGCGCAGTTCCGGCAGAAGCTTGGAGTCGGTGTTGGCGAGGGTGGTGTCGAGCCGCGCGAGGGTCTTGTTGAGGGTGACGAGGGTGCGCTGCGCCTCGTGCCCGAGTTCCTCGAACGGCACCGCCTCGATCTTCTTGAGGATCGCGCGCACCGAGGCCTGAAGCTCGCCGAGTTCGCCCGGGATCGCAGGAACCTCGATGGTGCCGTCGGCGTCGGCGCGGGCGTGCGCGGCCGGTGCTTCGGGGTGGAAGTCGAGCGACACGTAAAGCTGCCCGGTGATCAGGTTGCCGGTCTTGAGCTGCGCGCGCAGGCCGCGCTTGACCAGCCGCTCGGCAACCGAGACCGGCGCGCCCGAGGCCTTCGGCGCGGCCTCGCCGAGGCGTTCGGGGTAGATCACCGCGGTGACCGGGGCGACGTAGGTGTCGGTCTTTTCATCGTAGACCAGGCGCACGTCGCGCACCGAGCCGATGGTCACGCCGCGGAAGTCGACCGGCGCTCCGGCGGCGAGGCCGCGCACCGAATCGGTGAAGCGGATCAGCACCGTCTGCGGTTCGCCGTCGGGGGTCTTGATCGCCGCGTCGTAGCTCGCCGCGAGCGCGAACGAGGTGCCGTCCGCCGCGTGCGGGTCGTCGTCCTCGCCGCGCGGCGGCTCGAAGGCGATGCCGCCCGCGACGATGGTGGTGAGCGACTGGGTGCGCAGCTTGAAGCCGCTCGCGTCGAAGCTCATGTCGATGCCGCTCGCGTGCCAGAAGCGGGTGCGCTGGGTGACGAAGCCGTCGTAGGGCGCGCGCACGAACACGCCGACGGTGATGCGGCGGCCGTCGGGGTCGAGGGCGAAGCGCTCGACCTGACCGGCCTGGAGGCGGCGGAAGTAGACCGGAGAGCCGACGTCGAGCGAGCCGATGTCCTCGGCGTGGAGCACGTAGCGGGTGCCGGGAACGTCGGAGGAGACCGCGGGCGGCTGTTCGAGCCCCTTGAAGCGGGTGCGCTTCTCGCCCGACTTGCCCGCGTCGACGCCGATGTAGACGCCCGAAAGCAGGGTGCCGAGCCCCGAGACGGTGGCGCCCGCGAGGCGCGGCCGCACCACCCAGAAGCGGCTGTCGGCGACCGCGAAGTCCTCCGCCGACTGGTTGAGCGCGATCTCGACGACCGCGGCGGTGCGGTCCTCGGAGAGGCGCACGGCGGTGACGTTGCCGATGTCGACGCTCTTGAACTTGACCTTGGTCTTGCCCGGCTCGATCCCCTCGGCGGTGGCGAAGGTGATCTCGATCGTCGGCCCGGCGTTGCGGATTTCGTGCACCAGCAGCGAAATCCCGACCAGCGCCGCGACCAGCGGCACCACCCAGATCAGCGACGGCACCCAGCGCGGCGCACGGGAAATCGCGGGTTCGGGAGCTTGCGCGGGAAGGTCGGTCATCGGCGGTCCTCGGAGGAATCCCAGATCAGGCGCGGGTCGAAAGTGTGCGCCGCGATCATCGTCAGCACCACCACCGCGCCGAACGCGGCGGCGCCCGGCCCGGCGTCGACGGTGGCGAGCGAACTGAAGCGCACCATGCCGACGGTCATGGTGACGACGAAGATGTCGAGCATCGACCAGCGCCCGACGAACTCGATGATCCGGAACATCAGCGCGCGTTGGCGCAGGCCGCGCGCGACGCCGGTGCGCGCGGCGACGGCGAGCAGGGCGAGGCAACCGATCTTGGCGACGGGAATGAAGATCGACACGGTGAAGATCAGAATCGCGAGGTCGGGGGAGCCCGACTTCCAGAAATAGACGATGCCGCTCATGATCGTGTCCGAGGTGGTGCGGAACAACGTCGTGGTCGTCATCACCGGCAGCAGGTTGGCAGGAATGTAAAGGATCGCCGCGGCGATCAGCAATGCCCATGTGCGGGAGATCGAGTTGGGCTTGCGCGGATGCAGCGGCGCGCCGCAGCGCGGGCACTGCGGGTGCGGCGAGTCGCCCGGCTCGGAAACGAGGGCGCAGGTTTCGCAGAGCACCAGGCCGGTGCCGTGGGCGGTCGGGATTTCGCTCATCGCTCCTCCAGCCGGCGCAGTCGCCAGAGCTGCTTGAGATCGTAGTTGACGATCAGGACGAGGAGAACGGTGAGCGCGGCGAACGCCCACAGCGCGATCCCCGGCACCACCGTGGCGGTGTGGGAGATCTTGACCAGCGCGACGACGACGCCGAGCATGAACACCTCGATCATCCCCCACGGGCGCACCGCCTGGATGCCGCGCAGCAGTGCCGCGACGAGGGGCGCGCCGGGGCGCAGGCGGATCGCGATCAGCACCGCGAGCATCGCCGAAAGCTCGACGAGCGGGAAGGCGAGGGCGGTGGCGAAGGCGAGGGTGGCGGTGAGGCCGCGTTCCTCGTTCCACAGCACCCGGATGCTGCCGATCAGGGTGGTGGTGTGTTCGAGGCCGCCGGCGGAAAGCTGCACGATCGGCATGGTGTTGGCGATCGCGAAGGAGATCAGCGCGGCGACCACCAGCGCCATCAGATGGTCGGGCGTGAGCACGCCGGGATGGCGTTCGAGCACCGCGCCGCAGCGGATGCAGCGCGCCTTTTCGCCGGGCGCGAGGGCGCGGCGATGATAGAGCGCATCGCAGTGCGGACAGGCGATCAGGGCGGGGAGGGGCTTGGGCATGGCTTTTCCGCTTGGCTACCCTGTTGAGGTGGCGCAGTTAAACGGATTTGGCAAGGGGTGGTTTCGCCACGCACCGAGGGGTGCTATAGGGTCACCACCACAAGAACGACGAGGTTGATTCGGATGAGCGACGGCGCACTGGTTCTGTTCTCGGGCGGGCAGGATTCCGCCACCTGTCTCGCGTGGGCGCTCGCCCGCTTCGAACGGGTCGAGACGGTGGGCTTCGACTACCGCCAGCGCCACCGCGTCGAACTCGACGTGCGGGAGAAGTTTCTCCCCGAATTGCGCGCGCTGTTCCCGCATTGGGACGCGCGCCTGGGCGGCGACACCCGACTCGACGCGGGCGCGCTCGCGGCGATCGGCAACACCGCGATGATCGAGAACGTCGCGATCGAGATGGGCGAGAACGGCCTGCCCAACACCTTCGTGCCGGGACGGAACATCCTCTTCCTCACCCTCGCGGCGGCGGTGGCCTACCGGCGCGGCCTCAAGCACATCGTCACCGGCGTCTGCGAGACCGACTATTCGGGCTACCCCGATTGCCGCGACGATACGATCAAGGCGGTGCAGGTGGCGCTCAACCTCGGCATGGAGAGCCGCTTCGTCGTCCACACCCCGCTGATGTGGATCGACAAGGCGCAAACCTGGGGGATGGCGATGGATCTCGGCGGCCGCGCCCTCGTCGACCTGATCAACCGCGGCACCCACAGCTGCTACATCGGCGACCACGAAACCCGCCACGACTGGGGCTACGGCTGCGGCGCGTGCCCGGCCTGCCAGCTCCGCGCCGACGGCTGGCGCCGCTGGCTGGAGGGCGCGTGATGTACCGCGTCAAGGAGATCTTCCACACCCTTCAGGGCGAAGGCGCGCACGCCGGGCGCAGCGCGGTGTTCTGCCGCTTCGCCGGGTGCAACCTGTGGAGCGGCCGGGAGAAAGACCGCCAAACCGCGGTCTGCCGCTTCTGCGACACCGATTTCGTCGGCACCGACGGTCCGGGCGGCGGCGATTTCCCGATGGCCGAGGACCTCGCCGCGGCGGTCGCGGCGTGCTGGGAGGCGGCGGTGGCGGATGGCGACGGCGTGCCCTACGTCGTTTGCACCGGCGGCGAACCGCTGCTGCAGCTCGACGCACCGCTGATCGCGGCGCTGCACGCCGAGGGCTTCGACGTCGCGGTCGAGACCAACGGCACCAGGGCCGCGCCGGAGGAGATCGACTGGATCTGCGTCAGCCCCAAGGCGGGCGCACCGTTGGTCCAGACCAGGGGCGACGAACTCAAGCTGGTTTGGCCGCAGGCGGGATTCGACCCCGCCGATTTCGCCGGGCTTGCGTTCGACAACTTTTTCCTGCAACCGATGGACGGCGCGGACGCGGCGGAGAGCCTCGCCGCCTGCGTCGCCTATTGCCGCGCGCATCCGCTCTGGCGGCTGTCGCTGCAATCCCACAAGCTGATCGGGATTCCATGACCCTCTACCACGTCACCCGCCGCATCGGCATCGACGCCGGCCATCGCATCCGCACCCACGGCTCGAAGTGCCGCAACCTCCACGGCCACCGCTACGAGGTCGAGGCGACGTGTTCCGCGCCGCGCCCGCACGCGGGCGGCGAGCAGGACGGCATGGTGATCGATTTCGGCTTCCTCAAGGACGAGATGCTCGCGGTGATCGACGCCGCCTGCGACCACGGCTTCATCGCCGAGATCGCCGACGACGAGGTGCTGACCATGCTCTGCCCGGCGGACGCCGACTTCGCCGCGTGGAAGGCCGGGCTCGCGGCGGCGGTGGCGGAGGCGGGCTTCGCGCTCACCGCGGAAACCCGCCTCGGCACCAAGCTCTACGTGATCGGCGGCCCGCCGACCGCCGAAACCCTCGCGGCGCACTGGTTCGGCCGCCTCGCGCCGCGCGTCGCCGCGCGCTCCGACGGCCTCGCCAAGCTCGTCAACATGCGGGTGTGGGAAACGCCCAACTGCCATGCCGACTACTCGGCCTGAGATGACCGCGCCGGTTCTCGTCATCCACGGCGGCGCGGGCACGATCGCGCCCGCGCGCCTCACCCCACGCCTATCACGCCGGGCTCGCCGCCGCGCTCGCCGCCGGGCACGCGGTGCTGGCCGCGGGCGGTCCGGCGTGCGACGCGGTGGTCGCGGCGGTGGTCGCGCTCGAGGACGACCCGCTGTTCAACGCCGGGCGCGGCGCGGTCTACACCGCCGCCGAGACCTTCGAGATGGACGCCGCCCTGATGAACGGCGCCGACCGCCGCGCCGGGGCGGTGGCCGGGGTATGCGGCCCGCGCAACCCGATCCTCGCCGCGCGCGCGGTGCTGAAGCGCGGCGAGCAGGTGCTGCTCGCCGGGGAAGGCGCGATGGCGTTCTGCCGCGAGGCGGGTATCGACTTCGCCGATCCGGCGTGGTTCGCCACCGAGCGGCGGCTGGAGGCCCTCCGCGGCGAGCTTGCGCGACGCGCCGCCGGGGCCGCCGACACCCGCGACGACGCCGACCGCCACGGCACCGTCGGCGCGGTGGCGCTCGACCGGGCGGGCAACCTCGCCGCCGCGACCTCGACCGGCGGGCTCACCGCCAAGCGTCCGGGCCGCATCGGCGATACCCCGGTGTTCGGCGCGGGCACCTGGGCCGACGACCGCTGCGCGGTGTCGTGCACCGGCCAGGGCGAGGTATTCATCCGCTTCGCCGCCGCGCACGAGATCGCCGCGCGGGTGCGCTGGGGCGGCCATGCCCTGGCCGACGCGGCTGAGGACGTGATCGCCCGCCTCGCGCCCGAGGGCGGCAGCGGCGGGCTGATCGCCCTCGGCGCGGACGGCGCGGTGGCGCTGCCGTTCAACTGCGACGGCATGTATCGCGGCGTCGCCCGCGGCGGCGTCGCGCGCACCGCGATCCACCGCGAGGCGATGCGCGAAAGTTCCGTCTAGCTGCCGCTCCAGACCGGCTCGCGCTTGTCGATGAACGCGGAAATTCCCTCGTGCGCGTCGGCGCGCTGGAGGTTTTCCGCCATCACCCGGCCGGTGTAGGCGTAGGCCTCGGCGAGCGGCAGGTCGCGCTGTTTCTGGAACGCGCCCTTGCCCATCGCGAGCGTCATCGGCGATTTCGCGGCGAGCTTGGCGGCGAGCGCCGCGACCGTGGCGTCGAGCTCTTCGAGCGGCACGATCTCGTTGACCAGGCCGAAGCGGAAGGCGGTGTCCGCGTCGATCATCTCGCCGGTGAGCAGCATCTGCTGCGCGTGCTTGGGCGCGACCGCGCGGGTCAGCGCGACCATCGGCGTCGAGCAATAGAGGCCGATGTTGACCCCCGGCGTGGCGAAGCGCGAATCCGCCGAGGCGATCGCGAGGTCGCAGCTCGCGACGAGCTGGCAGCCCGCGGCGGTGGCGATGCCGTGCACCCGCGCGATCACCGGCTTCGGCAGTTCGACGATCTGCCGCATCACCGCGCCGCACAGCCCGAACAGCCGCTCGGCGTAGGCGCGGGTGAAGTCCTCGGCGCGCATCTCCTTGAGGTCGTGCCCGGCGCAGAAACCCGGCCCCGCGCCGCGGATCACCACCACCCGCGCGTCCGCGTCGGCCTCCGCCCGGTCGAGCGCCGCGCCGAGCGCCTGGAGCATCGGCAGGCCGAGGCTGTTGCGCTGCTGCGGTTGGTTGAGGGTGAGGGTGGCGACGCCCCCCTCGCACTGGTAGAGCACGTACGCTTCGTCGGACATCGTGGCCCCCCTGGATTTTTTCCCGCTTCGACGCTACGCCCCGGGTTCCGGCGTGTCGAGGCGCTTGACGCCGAGGTCCGAGCAGGCGCATCCCTGAGCGATCGGCGTTCGGAGGCGAGACGATGACTTCGGTGGTGACGTTCGCGCTGTTGTGGATGGTCGCGGTGGTGACGCCGGGGCCGAACGTGCTGCTGATCACCGGCACCGCGCTCGACGCCTCGCGCCGCGTCGCGCTCTGCACCGTCGCGGGCGTGCTCGTCGGCACCGTCGGCTGGGGGCTCGCCGGGTTCTTCGGCGTCGGGCTGCTGTTCAGCGCCGCGCCGTGGGTCTACGTCGGGCTCAAGATCGTCGGCGGCGCGTACATCGTCTACCTCGGCCTGCTGCTGCTGCTGCGCAAGGACGCGCCCGCCGCCGAGACGCTCGCGGTGGGGCGGCATTCGGGCTGGCGCGCCTTCCGCCGCGGCCTGATGACGCAGCTTTCCAACCCCAAGAGCGGCGCGTTCGTCACCACCATCTTCGCCGCGACGATGCCGCGCGAGGCGCCGCTCGCCGCCGGGCTGACCGCGATCGCGGTGATGGTGGCGATTTCCGGCAGCTTCTACGGCCTGTGGATTTGGGGCCTCGGCCTCGGCGCGATCCGCACCCGCTACCTGCGCGCGCGCCGCGCGATCGAGCGCGTCACCGGCGCGCTGTTCATGGCCTTCGGCGTCAACATCGCGATTTCCCGCTAACCGACGATCTTCTGATACGCGTCGTAGGCGGCGAGCGCCGCCTCTGTCTGCGCCGCGCAGGCGAGCGCGAACGCCTCGCCGCGCAGGTTCTCGTCGGGGTATTCGGTGGTGAGCTTGAGCGGCGTCGCCAGCGAATCGTCGACCGATACCTGGCAGGCGAAGCCGTTGACCACGCGGAGCCCGGCGTCGCCCGCGTGGATGCCGAACAGCCGCCGTTGCCGCGCGGTGAGTTCCAGCACTTCCGGCAACGCCGCCGCCACCCGCCGCGTCAGCGCGTTGATCAGCCGTTCCGCCGCGCCGCTCCACGCGGTGTGGTGGCGCACGATGAAGAAGAACCCGCGCGGCAGCATCCAGCTCGCGAACCCGCGCGGCACGTAGCCCGAGAACGGGCGGCACCACTCGTGCGCCGGATAGCCGTGGAGATTGATGTGGAACAGCGGGTGCGCGCGGGCGAGCGCCTCGTCGCGGATCGCCGCCTCGAAGCGCGGCTTGCCGGTGCGGAATTCGAGATCGTCGCCGAGCGCGGTGTAGCGCGCGGCGTGGAGCATCTGCCCCGGCGAGGCCTCCGAAAGCTCATGGTGGAGGGCGTAGCCGTCGGGGTTTTCCAGAGGCGCGACGGTGAAGTGCGCGCTCTCGCGCGCGGCGAGGTCCAGCGCCGCGCGCAACGCGCCGACGATCCCCGAGGGCTCGTTGGCGTGCTGGCCGCCCGAGATCATCACCGCGGCGTCCTCGCCCGCGACGTAACGCGCCGCCACGCTGCGGCCCGCCGCCGATCTGGCGGCGAACGCGGCACCGCCGACCTTGGCGAGTTCGGCGGCGATCTGCGCGGGCGCGAGCGGCGCATCGGGCGCGGCGAGGTCCTGCGCCGCGCCCTCGGCGTCGCCGGTTGCGACGTCGCGCAGGCTGACGCGCACATGGAGCGCGCCTTCGGCACGGGTGATCGCCGGGGCGATCTGGCCGGGCTGCACGGTGCGGTCGCCGAGCGGCGTTCCGGCGCGGATCTGCGCGCGTTCGAGCAGCGAGAAGTAGAGGTCCTCGTGCAGCGCCTCGCCGAGGCGGACCGCCTCGTCGCCGCAGCCGAGCGGCGTATCCGGCCAGGGCAGCGACGCGGCGATGCGGATCTGGCGCGGCGGCGCGCCGGGTTCGGGGTCGGGGGCTTCGTCGGCGGCGTCGACGGCGGCGGCGAACAGGCGTTCGAGGTCGGTTTCGAGCGGGCCGTCGCGGCGGGTTCCATCGGGCAGGGTGACGCGCAGCCAGCCGGTCGGCGAGAGGCAGGGCTCGCCCGCGGCGTCGGCGTGCTCGCGGTTGGG
>QKGW01000054.1 GCA_003250275.1 Alphaproteobacteria bacterium | reverse complement strand
AACTGTTATCCCAGACTCCAAGGTAGATTCCCACGCGTTACTCACCCGTGCGCCACTAGATCCGAAGATCTCGTTCGACTTGCATGTGTTAAGCCTGCCGCCAGCGTTCGTTCTGAGCCAGGATCAAACTCTCAAATTCATTCCGTACTTCCGTATTAACGGGGTACGCTTTTCTTAAAGATACGCGACACCAGTCCGCTCAACGAGCAAACCGCCGCCCGCGTATCCCTTTCTTCCGATCCACAATGTCTAAGAGCGTTTGGAGGCGCAGGGTCTAAACCCTTCATCCGTCCCGGTCAACCCCCTTTCGGAAGCCCACCGCCCCAACCCGTTTCAGTAAGCTCGCTTTCGCTTTTTCGCTCACCGCCTCGCGTCGGGAGGCCACCTTCTAAGCCCTTCACTCCAACCCGTCAAACACTTTTTTGAATGTTTTTGACGTTTCGTGTTTCCCGGACTCTTCCGGCGAGGGAACAGCGATCATACCACGTTTCGCCACTCGCCCAGAGGTTTCGGGACACCCCCAGGCATGGGGTGTCCCGAGGGGGTATAACGCAACGCGTAGGGGGTCCCGCGGCAACGGCGCAGGGACGGCGCACAGAGGCGGTTCAGCGGCCGCCGAATCCGGGAATCGCCAGGCGCTTCTCGACGCGGCGGAGGATGAAGGTCGCCACCGTGACCATCGCGAGGTAGTAGAGCCCGACGACGAAGAACACCTCGGTGAACCGGAACGTCTGGCTCGCGACGATCTTGCCCTGCCCGGTCAGCTCGACGCAGGTGACGACGTAGGCGAGCGAGGAGTACTTGATCAGGTAGATGATCTCGTTGCCGATGCCCGGCAGGGCGCGGCGGAACGCCTGCGGGATCACCACCCATAGGAGCGACCCCATAGTCGAGAACCCGAGCGCCTGGGCCGCGAGGTATTGCCCCTTGCGGATCGAGCGCAGGCCGCCGCGCACGTATTCGGACTGATACGCCGCGGTGCAGAGCGTGAAGCCGAGCACCGCCGCCTCGTAGGGTTCGAGATAGATGCCGATGTTGGGCAGGCCGAAATAGAGCACGAAGAGCTGGCACACCAGAGGCGTGCCGCGGAAGATCGCGACGAAGCCGTCGGTGATCCGCCGCACCCAGGGCGCGCCGTAGGTGCGCGCGCCGCCGAGCACGATGCCGAACAGCAGCCCGAACGCCACCGACGGCACGATCAGCCGCACGCTCATCCACAGCCCCTCGTTGAGGCGCGGCAGGAGCTCGGCGCTCGCGAACGCGAACCAGCTGCTCATGGGCCGGCCTCGAACTCGGCGAGGTGGGTGCAGAAGTCGAGGGTGCGGCTGCCCGCCTCGACGTCGAGGAGCGCCTCCGGCGTGCCCTGCTCGATCACCCGCCCCTCCTGCATGAACAGGATCTCGTCGGCCATCGAGCGGACGAAGCCCATCTGGTGCGTCGCCATGATCATCGTCATGCCGTCGCGCGCGAGACCGCGGATCACCGTCAGCACCTCACCGATGAGTTCGGGATCGAGCGCGGCGGTCGGCTCGTCGAGGAGCATCACCTTGGGGTCCATCGCAAGCGCGCGGGCGATCGAGACGCGCTGCTTCTGCCCGCCGGAAAGCTCCGCCGGGTAGAGCTTCTCCTTGTCGGAGAGGCCGACACGGGCCAGTTCGGCGCGCGCCCGCGCCTCGGCGTCGCCGCGCGGCAGGCCCTTCACCTTGCGCAACGCGAGCGCGACGTTGTCGAGCGCGTTGAGGTGGTCGAAGAGATTGTAGTCCTGGAAGATCATCCCGACCTGCTGGCGATAGCCGTAGAGCGCCTTGCGGGCGCGCGGGTCGACGGCCTGGCCTTCGAGGCGGATGACGCCGGAATCCGGGATGTGGAGGAAGTTGAGGCACTGCAACAGCGTGCTCTTGCCGCCGCCCGAAGGCCCGATCAGCACCTTCATCTCGCCGCGCCTCACCGAGAACGACACATCCGAAAGGATGGTCTTGCCGCCGAGAGCCTTGCAGAGGTCTTCGACCTCGAGGACCGGGGTTTCGCTCATGTGCGCGCCTCCTGCTGACCGAAGCCCGGGACCGCGACGCGACGCTCGAGCATACGCAGCGCGCGCACGCCCACCCAGGTGAGAACGAAGTAGATCGCGCACGCCGCGAGCGACAGCGCGAGATGCTGGTAGGTGCGCGTCGCCACGAACTGGGTGCGCGCCATGATTTCGGTGGCGCCGAGCACGAAGGCGAGCGCGGAATCCTTCAACAGGATCGAGTACTCGTTGGACCATCCCGGCAGGGAAAGGCGCATCGCCTGCGGCAGCACGATCGAGACGATCGCCTGGCGGTCGGTGAAGCCGAGCGCCGAAGCGGCGCGGAACTGCCCCTTGGACAGCGACTGGATCGAGCCGCGGAAAATCTGCGACTGGTACGCGGCCGAAGCCATGCCGAGGACCAGGGTCGCGGCGGTGAGCGCGTCGACGTTCCAGCCGAGCATCTGGAACAGGCCGAAATAGAAGAGGAACAGCAGCACCAGGATCGGCACGCCGCGGAAGAACCACACGTACACCCGCACCAGGAAGGCGAGCGGGCGCGGCCCGTAGACCTCGGCCACCGCCATCGGCAGGCCGATGCACAGGCCGATCAACATGCCGCCCACCACCGCCGCCACCGTCAATCCGGTGCCGCCGAGCAGGTAGGGGATCGCCCCGATCAGAACCTCGAACGCCTGCTGCATACCTTGTATCCGTCACAACCCGACGGGGGCTTTTATACCAACCCCGCCGACAAAGCAAAGGCGCGGCCATGGGAACGGCCGCGCCCCGCTCCGGTCAACCCTGGATCAGGGCTTGTACTTGGCCTTGAGCTCTTCCCACTTCGGGCTCTTCATCAGGCGCTTGTAGCCTTCGTTGAGCTTCTTGAGCAGCTCGGGGTCGGTCTTGCGCACGGCGCAGCCGTAGGCTTCCTCGTCGCCGAAGGTGCCGGCGATCTTGACCGGCTGGCCGTTCTTGATCGCGTCGTTGGCCGGGGCTTCGTTCATCCCCGCTGCGTCGATGCGGCCGTTGAGCACGTCGCCGAGCGCCATCTGCGCGGCGGAGTACTGGCGCATCTCGAAGTTCCAGGCCGGCTCCTTCTTCTTCGCCTCGGTCAGCCAGGTCTCCTCGGCGGTGCCCTGCTGCAGGCCGACCTTCTTCTTGCCGGTCAGCAGGTCCTTGGAGGTGAGCTTGCTGTCCTTCTTCACCACGAAGACGTTGATCACCTTCCAGTAGGGATCGGTGAAGTTGACCTGCTCGGCGCGCTTCGCAGTGATGCTCATGCCCGAGCAGATGAAGTCGACCTTCTTGGCGACCAGGCTCGGGATGATGCCTTCCCACGCCACCGCCTGATGCTTCACCTCGAAGCCCATCTCCTTGGCGATCCAGTCGACCGCCTCGACGTC
>QKGW01000282.1 GCA_003250275.1 Alphaproteobacteria bacterium | reverse complement strand
GAATCGCCGAGGAGTTCGGCGACCGCGTCGAGCACCGGCGGGTGCGCGTGGAACAGCGCGAACAACTGCACCCCGGCGGGCTGCTGCGCGAGGAAGGCGTCGAACTGGCGGAACGCCTCGTCGGGGCGGGTCGTCCGCCCGAGCGCCGAAAGCAGCGCCGGGGCGAGCTCGGTGAGGAGTTCGCGGGCGCGGGTCGAGCGTGTCGCGCGGTAGCGGCCGAAGTGCCACGCGCGCACCCCGGCGGCCACCGCCTCGGGGTTCTCGAAGCCCATCTCGCGGAGGTTGGCGAGGGTGTCGGGGTCGTCCTCGGTGCCGGTGAACACGAGGTTGCCGCCCGCGCTCGACAGCTGCGGCGCGTCGGCGAACAGCGCCGAATAGTGCCCCTCGACGCGGTTGAGGTGCATCAGCAGGGTTTCCGAGAATTCCGCGACGCCGGAAAAGCCGAGGAACACCGCGAGGTGACGCAGCTTCTCGGGGTCCTTCGGTAGGGTCTGGGTCTGGGTGTCGTCGATCATCTGCAGGCGATGCTCGACGGTACGAAGGAAGCGGTAGGACTCCTGCATCTCGTCGGCGGTCGCGCGCGCGACGTGGCCGGTGTCGGAGAGCGCGTCGAGCGCCGCGAGGGTCGAGGCGCGTTGCAGCTCGGGCAGCCGCCCGCCCCAGATCAGCTGCTGGGTCTGGACGAAGAACTCGATCTCGCGGATGCCGCCGCGCCCGAGCTTGACGTTGTGCCCCGGCACCTGGAGCGCGTCGCCGGTTTTCGCGCCGATCTGCCGCTTGATCGAGTGGATGTCCTGAATCGCGTTGAAGTCGAGAGACTTGCGCCAGACGTAGGGGCGCAAGTCCTTGAGAAACGCCTGCCCCGCGTCGAGGTCGCCCGCCACCGCGCGCGCCTTGATCATCGCCGCGCGCTCCCAGTTCTGGCCGAAGCTCTCGTAGTAAACCTCCGCCGCCGCCGTCGACATCGCCACCGGCGTCGAGCCGGGGTCGGGGCGCAGGCGCAAGTCGGTGCGGAACACGTAGCCCTCGGCGGTGCGGCTCTCGAACACCGCGACGAGATCGCGGGTGAGGCGGATGAACGCCTTGCGCGGATCCTCGATCCCCGCCGCCATCGCCTTGTCCTCATCGTAGAAGGCGATGAGGTCGACGTCCGAGGAATAGTTGAGTTCGCGCGCGCCGAGCTTGCCCATCGCGAGGATGAAGTAGCCGCTCGCCGCCGGAGCGACGCGCGGCGCGGCTTCGCGCAGCAGGTGCGCCACCGCGAGATCGAGCGCGGTCTCCGCGGTTTCGGAGATCATCGACACCAGGGTTTCCAGCGGCAACGCCCCGGCAATGTCCGCCATTGCGATCACCAGGGCGGCGCGGCGCTTGAAAATCCTGAGATTTTTCATCACCTCTTGGCGGTCGCGGCAGCCGTCGCACGCCGCCACCACCGCGCTCCGCGCGTCGCCGAAGGCGTGCACCGGACCGTGGCGGAACGCCGTCAGCACCGTCGCCGGGTGCGCAAGCGCGAGTTGCGTGAGGTACGGGCTGCCCCCGAACACCGCCGCCAACAGGCGTCGCGTCGGTCCTTCGGACGCGGCGGCGGCGGCCTCGTCGGCGAGTTCGGGGGGAATCGCGTCGGCCCAACGCTCGAAACCGATGCCGGCGGCGGCCTCGGCCGCACTTTCCGGGATGACGTGGCCTTGAGAAGGAAATACAAACGCAAACATGAGGGATTCCAATGGTCCTGATCGGGGCCGTGGGAGAGGCGAGGGCATCATACTCCGTCGATTGACATCATACGCCATCCGCGGCGCGCTGGGAGCCTTGGCGTTCATCCTGGTGTTCTCCGCCGTGTTCGCGACCGCCGTGGTGCTGCGCGCACGCCAGGGGCCGGTGTCGATCTCGGCGGCCCTGCCCTACGCCGCGAGTCTGGCGCACGACAAGACCGGCGTCGAGGTCGCGGCGGACTCGGCCTTCCTGGTGTGGGACGAAAGCCGCCGCCGCGTGGTCTTCCGCCTCAATCAGGTATCGATCGCGACGAGCGGCGGCATCTCCACGCGCCTGCCGGTGGTCGACCTCGCCTACACCCTGCACGGCCTCGCGCGCGGCCTGCTGCTGCCCACCGCGGTGGCGGTCCACCAGCCACGCCTGGTGCTCGCCCGCGACGCGAGCGGCAACATCCGCATCGGCGTCGGCGACGAGGCGGACGACACCCCTGCCCCCGAGTCCCCCGAGGCCGCCGCCTTCGACCTGCGCGCCGCGCTCGCGCCGCTGATGGCGCCGGGCGACGAACACCTCGACGCGGTCTCGATCGTCGACGCCGAGGCGACGGTGATCGACATCCCGCACGGCCGCCACTACGGCGTGCCCCGCCTCAACGCCCGCCTCGAACGCACCAAGACCGGCCTCTCCGCCGCCACCGACTTCGCCGTCGACGTCGGCGGCGTGGCGTCGTACTTCGCCCTCGACGCGACCTACGACGAAGCGCACGGCGACGTGCGCGCCACCCTCGATTTCCAGGAGGTGGTGCCGAGCCTGTTCGCCAAGGAATTCTCCTCGCTCGCCGCCGCTTCGGGCGTTTCGGTGCCGCTCTCCGGACGCATCGACGCGCACCTCAAGCCCGAGGACGCCACCCGCGTCACCCTCGAAGACCTCAAGCGCGCCGAGGTGCGCGCCGAGGTGCTCGGCAGCCAGGGCATCATCCTCGCGCCCGACCCGGTCGGCATCGCCTATCCGGTCAAGGGCTTCCGCATCCGCGGCGAATACGACGGCGCAGCCGGGCGCGGCGACCTCGACACCCTGCTGCTCGAACTCCCCGACGCGACGATCTCGGTGGAAGCCCAGGCGGGCTGGCCCGCGGCGAGCGCGACGACGCCGCGCGACGGCGTAAGCATCCGCGGCACCGCACGGCTGACCGATACCGCGCTCGATTCCTTCGAGCGCTACTGGCCGCCGTCGATGGCGAAGAACGCGCGCGACTGGGTGGTCGAGAACCTGCGCGACGGCCGCGTCGAGGAGGCGCGCTTCGCCGCCGAACTCAGCGGCCCGAGCTGGGACGCGCTCGACCTCGCCAACTTCGGCGGCGAGGCGACGGTGAAGGGCGCGTCCGTCCACTACCTGCGCCCGATGCCGCCGATCACCGATGTCGACGGCCAGATCCTCTTCGGCGCGGACACCGTCGACGTGCTCCCCGATACCGGCCACGTCGGCAATCTGGTGATCCAGCCGGGCGGCACGGTGCGCCTTTCCGGCCTCACCGGCGAAACCCAGTACGCCGACATCGAG
>QKGW01000366.1 GCA_003250275.1 Alphaproteobacteria bacterium | reverse complement strand
CGTCTGCCTGATTCTCCAGATCACCCTGATCGGCTGGCTGCCCGCGACGATCTGGGCGGTCTACGCGCTCAACAACTACAATACCGACAAGAAAATCCGCGAAGCCCTCGGCGGTGGGCAGTAAGGCCAGGGCTCTGCCCTGGACCCGCTGGGGCCTTGGGCCCAGGCCCCATTCCTTTCCCAAGCAAAAGGGCCGGAGTCCAGGGGCGGTGCTCCTGGCCTTGCTGGCCGTTCCTCCGCTGTCCCGCTATAGTTCGCGCGCGTTGGGAAAGGGAAGCCGCGTGCCGAAGTTCGCCGATCTGCCTGCCGAGATTGCCGCGTTGCCGATTGCCGAGGCGTTGCCCGATCTGCGCGCGGCGTTGGCGCGCGGGCGCGGCGCGGTTTTGGAGGCGCCCCCGGGCGCGGGCAAGACCACCGCGGTGCCGCTGGCGTTGCTTGGCGAGGATTGGCTCGGCGGCCGGTCGATCGTGATGCTGGAGCCGCGGCGGCTGGCCGCGCGCGCCGCGGCGCGGCGGATGGCGGCGCTGCTCGGCGAGGAGGTCGGGCGGACCGTCGGCTTCCGCGTGCGGCAGGAGTCGCGGGTTTCGAAGGCGACGCGGATCGAGGTCGTCACCGAGGGAATTCTCACCCGCCGCCTGCAATCGGACCCGGAGCTTGCGGGCGTCGGCTGCGTGATCTTCGACGAGTTTCACGAGCGCTCGCTGCACGCCGACCTCGGGCTGGCGCTGACGCTCGAGGTGCAGGCGGCGTTGCGCGACGACCTGCGCCTGCTGGTGATGTCGGCGACGCTCGATGGCGGCCCGGTCGCGGCGCTGATGGGCGGCGTGCCCGCGATCGCCTCGGAAGGGCGGGCGTATCCGGTGGAGACGCGGTTCCTCCCCGGTGACGGGCGGGTGCACGATCTCGCGGCGGCGGCGGTGCGCCGTGCGCTGCGCGAGGAGACCGGCTCGGTTCTGGTATTTCTGCCCGGTGAAGGCGAAATCCGCCGCACCCAGGGCGCGCTCGCGGGGTTGCCGCCCGACGTCGAGGTCTGCCCGCTGTTCGGCGCGTTGCCGCCTGCCGCGCAGGACCGCGCGATCCGCCCCGCGCCGGAGGGCCGCCGCAAGGTGGTTCTGGCGACGGCGATCGCCGAAACCTCGCTGACCATCGACGGCATCCGCGTGGTGATCGACGCGGGATTGTCGCGCCGCGCCCGCTTCGAGCCGCGCGCCGGGATGAGCCGCCTGATCACCGCCCGCGTCTCGCGCGCCGAGGCCGACCAGCGGCGCGGCCGCGCCGGGCGTCTGGAGCCGGGGGTGTGCTACCGCCTGTGGTCGGAGGCGGAGGACCGCGCCCTCGTGCCTTTCGCGCCACCGGAAATTTTCGAGGCCGATCTCGCGCCGCTCGCGCTCGATCTCGCCGCCTGGGGCGCGGAGGCCGAGGCCTTGCCGTGGCTCGACGCGCCGCCGTCCGGGCCGTTCGCGCAGGCGGTGGCGTTGCTGACCGGGCTGGGGGCGCTCGACGCCGCCGGGCGGATCACCCCGCACGGGCGCGCGATGGCGGCGCTGCCGCTGCACCCGCGCCTCGCGCACATGATCCTCGCGGCGCGCGCGCACGGCCTCGGTGGGCTCGCCTGCGATGTCGCGGCGTTGCTGGAGGAGCGCGATCCGCTGCGCTCCCACCGCGCCGCCGATCTGCGCACCCGCGTCGAAATCCTCCAAGGCGCTCCGGCGCGCGGGATCGAGGTCGACGCCGGGGTGCTCGCCCGCGCGCGCCGGTCGGCGGAGGACTGGCGGCGGCGCTTGCGGCTCGAACCGGCGCACGGCGCGCACGAGACCGGCGCGGTGGTGGCGCTCGCCTATCCCGACCGCGTCGGCCGCCGCCGCGGACCGGGGGCGTACACCCTCGCGGGCGGGCGCGGCGCGGTGCTCGACGAGACCGATCCGCTCGCCGCCGAGGAGTTCCTTGCGGTCGCCGACGTCGACGGCGGCGCGCAGAACGCGCGGATATTCCTCGCCGCGCCGCTGACCGTGGCGGAGATCGAGGCGCTTTTCGACGTGACCGAAACCGACGTGGTGCGCTGGGACGCGCGCAGCGAGACCGTCGTCGCGCGCCGCCAGCGCCGCCTCGGCGCGGTGGTGCTCGCCGACAAGCCGCTGCCCGCGCCCGATCCCGCGCGCCTCGCGGAAGGGCTGATCGACGGCATCCGCCAGACCGGCCTGCACGTGCTGCCGTGGGACAAGGAGGCCGAGCAGTTCCGCGCCCGCGTCGCCTTTCTCCGCCGCGCCGAGGGCGAGGACTGGCCCGACCTTTCCGATGCCGCGCTTCTGGCGGGCTTGGAGGACTGGCTCGCGCCTTATCTCGCGGGGCTTTCGAAGCTGGCGCAACTCAAGAAGGTGCCGCTGCGCGAGGCGTTGAAGGCGTTGCTCCCGTGGGATCGCCAACAGCGCCTCGACGCCGAGGCGCCGACCCACTATCGCGTGCCGACCGGCGACCGCATCCCGCTCGACTATTCCACCGGCGAGGTTCCGGTGCTGGCGGTGCGGGTGCAGCAGATGTTCGGCGTCACCACCCATCCGGCGCTCGCGGGCGGCAAGGTGCCGCTGCTCGTGCACCTGCTGAGCCCGGCGCACCGGCCGATCCAGATCACCCGCGACCTGCCGGGGTTCTGGTCGGGCAGTTATCCGGCGGTGAAGGCGGAGATGAAGGGGCGCTACCCCAAGCACCCGTGGCCCGACGACCCCGCCAACGCCGAGCCGACGCGGCGCGCCAAGCCGCGCGGCACTTAGGACCTGTACCCATAAATTCTCCCCGCTTGCGTTGCCCTCCAAGGGGTGCAATGGCAGGAGCCGTCGCGACGCCGATGCGCCGCATCGGCGAGCGGCGGCGACGCACCAGGGCACCCTTTGGAGAGCAACCCGAAGGGCCGGTCGGGTTGGTTCGCCGGAGGCGTCGAAGGGCTCGGACGTAGCCCCGCTACGCCCTTCGCCCTTCTCCTGTCCGGACAAACGAACCCGACCGGCGCAAGCGGGGAGAATTTATGGGTACAGGTCCTAGCCCCAGAACGCCGAGAGCGGCGCGTCGATCACCGTAAGGTTCTGCTGCTTGGCGAAGCGGAGTTCCTTGGGCGAGGGACCGTCGACGACGAGCTCGGGGTCGGCATCGAAGACGATGTCGCGCACGATCATCCGCTCGGTGTCCTTGGAGAGGCGCACGCCCGCGATCAGGTAGCGCTTGCCCTTGCGGTAGGTCTTGAGGAACGGCGGCAGGGCGAAGCCGCCCATCAGCTCGGTGATGAAGTCGACGTAGTCGGCGTCGGAGGCGATGAAGCTCGCCTGCGGCCGTGCGCAGCCGAGCGGCTTGAACACGATCGGCAGCGCGCCGCTCGCGAGCGCGTCGCCCTCGGCGTCCTCGTCGACCGCGGCGTAGCCCTCGGGCGTGGTCTTGTAGGCGCGGTAGCGCGGGTCGGCCTTGGAAAGCCGGGCGACCGCCTGGATCAGCGCGTGCGGCGCGCCGCCGAGGAGGTCGAGCAGCACCGAATCGCGGTTGAGGTCGACGACGTAGCGCGGCTGCGCGTCCGCGACCCAGCGCATCTGCGGCGTCGCCGACCAGGCGTGGGTTTCGTAGAGTTTGGTGAGGAAGGTCTCGATGAACTTCCGCCCGCGCTTGAATTCGAGGTTCATCGCGGCGCGCGAGAACTCGACCATCAGCTTGGGCGACATCGGCTTGCCGTCGTTCATCGCGAGGATGAGGTCGCGGCCCTGGGCGGGCAGCGGTGCGCCGCTTTCGTCGACGCTGCCGGTCTGGCTGTCGGGGCCGAGGATCGGCACGATCTCGCCCGCGGCGATGCCGCTCTTCCAGGTTTCGAGGAGGGTGTCGGTGGTCTGCATGGAAGCCCCCTGAAGGTCGAAAGGTGAGGGACTCCCAGCAATTCTTGCGCCACCAGGGCACCCGAGGGTGCACCCCTTTCCAGAATCGTCATGACCGGGCTTGCCCCGGTCATCCACGTGGTTTTGTTTTCCCTGGGCGTGGAGAAACCAGGCGTAGACCCCCGGATCGAGTCCGGGGGTGACGGTTTTGGGAAGTACGCGGTCTCGTTTGGGGCGTGTCGGGAATCCGACAATGGCGGAAAACCGCGCTACTTCATCCAGTAGCAGAGGCGCACGCGGTAGGCGCCGCCGATCACCATCACCTCGTTCTCGCCCTTGAGGCGGCCCGGCAGCAGGTC
>QKGW01000236.1 GCA_003250275.1 Alphaproteobacteria bacterium | reverse complement strand
TGGCGTCACCACGCCGCCCGCGCCCTCCCGGGCGGCGGGGATCATGACGTTGAGGCCGAGATTCGGCGCGGTCAGGGAATGCGCCATGTCGTCGTAGTTGACGAGCACCAGCGTGGCTTCGACCCCGGCCTTCAGAACCAGATTGGAGGGCAGGAAGGCGTCGTGACGCTTGCCGTCGGGGCCGGGAAGGGCATGAGGCAGCACGGAGATCACCACGCGGTCGGGCAGCGGAGCGTCGCCGGGTTGCAGATCCGGCATCGCGGCTCGATCCCCCGCCGCCGAAGACGCGGCGTCGGAATCGCCGGAACTCCCGTAGCCTTGCATCATGTTCGGGCCGGTCCCGCTTCCCATCATCATGCCGGACCCCATGTGGCCGTACCCCTGCATCATTCCCCGCCCGGCGTCGCTGTCGCCGGACGCGGCCTGTTGCGCATTCGCGGCCCCCGCCAGAGAACAGAGGAACGCAGTGGCGACGAACGTGTCGTAAAGGATTCGTTTGAGGTTCATTTTTATCTCCTTGCGGAGTGCGGAGAGGTGCCGACGACACGCATCGGCGATTGACGCGTGCATGGCGTCCCTCGGCTGGCGTCTTATGCGCGGCCGGAGGTTTTAGAAGTGGGAATATTTTCATGTCGCCGCCAGCCCGGCGAAACTCCCCGGTTTCTCGCCAAACGCCGCGCGCATCCGCCGAAAGGCGGGACCGAATCTCGCCGCCGGAGTGATGGACGCCGCCGTGGCGGTATCCCACAATGAACGCCGGGAGCCGCGTTTCCCGCGACTCGTTTCAGGAGAAGACACGATGAAGCTTATGACGTTGGCGACCGCGGCTGGTCTTGCGATGGCTTTCGCCCTCGGGCCGGTCGCGACGGGTCATGCGATCGCCGCCGACAAGACCGCGAAGGCACTCAAGGACACCGGGAAATCGGAGGCCGACGCGGACATCCAAAAGGCCAAGGCCGCCGCCGGCAAGAGCGAGATGAAGGGAAAAGCGAAGGCCGAAACGACGAAGACCGGGTTGAAAGACAAGACAAACTCCGCGATCGACCACGCCTCGGACAAGGCCCTCGATCAGGCGAACGACAAATCCTCCCTGAAACGCTGAGGCCTAGCCCTACCCGACACCCCGACGGCCGGAGATCTCCGGCCGTTCGCGTTTCCGGATAGGCCCGGCCAGCGCGAGCTCAGATGACCCACCCCGAAGACTCGCTACCGGCCTGCAAGGCTTGCGCCGGAACGTAGAATCGGTACCGGTTCTTACCCAGCCGTTTCGCGTCGTACATCGCGGCGTCGGCGCATTGGATCAGCTCATCCGAAGCGACATCGGGGCTCGGATAGGTCACGATCCCGATCGACACGCCGATACGTACGCTGTGCCCGGACAGATCGACGGGGCCGTTGATCGTGGCGACGATCCGCTCCGCGATGTTGATCACCTCGGCTTCGCCGTGGGGATCGTCGAGAAGAACCACGAACTCGTCGCCACCCAGGCGCGCGACCGTGTCGGACGCGCGCACCTGAGCGGACAACCTTTCCGCCACCACCTTCAGGAGTTCATCGCCGGCATGATGCCCGAGGGTGTCGTTGACCGCCTTGAACCCGTCGAGATCGAGGAACATCACCGCCAGCATCCGCGGTTGACGCCCATGCTGGGACAGGACTTGCTCCAGGCGCTGCTGCATCAGCATCCGGTTGGGCAACCCGGTCAGCGCATCGTGAAGAACCAGGTGCATCAGCCTTTCGTCACCGCTCTTGATCGAGCTGATGTCGTTGAACACCGCGACGTAGCGCGAGGGATTGCCCTCGCGATCCAGGATCCTGGTGATCGCCAGCCACTCGACGAAGACCTCGCCGTTCTTGCGCCGGTTCCAGATTTCCCCCTGCCAACGGCCCGTCCGCCCGATCTCGTCCCACATGTCGTGGTAGAATTCCGGCGGGTGGCGGAACGACTTCAGGATCGCCATGCTGTGGCCGACGGCTTCCTCCTCGGCAAACCCGGTCACCTCGGTGAACGCCTTGTTGATGGAGAGGATTTTTCCTCCGGCGTCGGTGATCGCGATCCCTTCGCTCACGTTGAAATAAACGCTCGCCGCCTCCCTGAGTTCGGCCTCCGCGACCTTGAGGGAGGTCACGTCCGTCGCCAGGATATAGACCCCACGAACCAGATTTTCTTCGCCAAAATCAGGCTTGTATTGCACCAGGAGGTGTTTCGTTTCGCCGCCGGAGGATATTCGCGTCCGCTCGAATTCGACGAACTCGCCCGCCAGGGCGCGTTGTGCATAGGGCCAGGATACCGCGAACTGTTCCTCGCCGAGGAGATCCCGCCCGTGCGTCCCGACCACCGTGTCCGGGGACAACCGGCTTTCGAACCACGAGAGGTACGGCGCGTTGCAGAAGCGACAGACGAAATCGCTCGAGTAGTAGGCGATCATGCAGGGAAGATCGTCTGCAATCTCCGCGGCAAAATCACGCGCCGTTCGCGACCGATCCTGCGGCTCAAGCGTCTCCATCTTTCTCGTCCGCCCCTGCCCCGACTTGCTTATATTAGCACACCTCGATCTGCATTGACCTGAGAATTAAACGAAAACGTGTAAAACTCTTCCGCTCGTCTCTCTTGAGTGCCCAATCCCGGCCGCGGCGCTTAAAATCCCTGGCCGTCCAGCGCCGCCTGCATCGTCTCGGCGTGATCGCGGACGAAAGCGAGGAAGGCGGCAAGGGTTTCGGAGCGGTCGGCGCGGCGCCAGCCGACGCCGATGCGCATCGTCGCACCCGCATCGGCGAACGGACGGAAGGCGACATCGGGCTCGGAACGAAGCGTTACCCACTGCGGCACCAGGCCGATGCCGAGGCCCTGGCCGACGAGGCGCAGGAGCGTCGCCTTTTCCACCGCCTCGAAGCCGATGCGCGGACGCAGCCCGGCGCGGGTGAAGCCGTCCCACAACATCGCGTGCAGCGCCGGGCGGGCGTGGCGCGGGTAGCCGATCAGGGTTTCCTCGGCGAGGTCGGCGACGCCGATCGCGGGCTTCGCCGCGAGTGGATGCGCGGCGGGCAGCGCGACGATCACCCGCTCCTCGAGCAGCGGCTCCCAGGCGACCGAATCGTCCGCCGTCGGCGCGCGGAAGAACCCGGCGTCGACGCGGTGGCGCAGCAGTTCCAGGCCCTGCTCGGCGGAGGCGGTGATTTCGGTGAGCGGCACGTGGACGCTCGGGTACGCGGCGTGAAAGCGCGCCAGCACCGGCGGCAGGAACCACACCAGCGCCGCGTCGATGCCGCCGACGCGCAGACGCGGCAG
>QKGW01000477.1 GCA_003250275.1 Alphaproteobacteria bacterium | reverse complement strand
GAACCGCTCAAGCTTCTGGCGGCGCGGCCGCTGTGGGGCGAGATCCTCGCGTTCATCATCCTGTTCAAGCTCGGCGACGCGATGCTGGGGCGGATGAGCGGCGTGTTCTACCGCGAAATCGGCTTCGATTACGCGACCATAGCGGAAATCAGCAAGATCTACGGCGTCGCCGCGACGCTCGCGGGCGGGGTGATCGGCGGCGCGGTTCTGCGCGTCACCGGCCTCGGGCGCGGGTTGTTCGCCGCCGGGGTGCTGATGAGCCTCACCAACCTCCTGTTCGCGGGCCTCGCATCCGACCCCGGACGGCCGTGGTTCGTCGCCGCGGTGGTGGGCGACGGACTGACTTCCGGCTTCGCGGTCGTCGCTTTCGTTGCGTTTTTGTCGCGGTTGTGCGATTCCGGTCACGCCGCGACGCAGTATGCGCTGCTCGCGTCCATCGGCAACCTCGCGCGCATCGTGATGGCCGGGAGCGCCGGGTGGATGGTGGATCGGCTCGACGGCGACTGGCGGATGTTCTTCGGCCTCACCGCGCTCTTGGCGGTGCCGGGGCTTCTGATCCTCGCCCACGTACTTGGCAGAACTCGAATGGGGGACGGCGTGTTCTCCCGCACCAACAGGAAGACCGAATGAATATCGAAAAAGTTTCGATCGGGATGAACCCGCCGCACGACATCAACGTGATCGTCGAGGTGTCGCTGCTGTCGCCGCCGGTCAAGTACGAGATGGACAAGGAATCGGGCGCGATGGTGGTGGACCGCTTCCTCCACACCGCGATGCACTACCCGTGCAACTACGGCTTCGTGCCGCATACCCTTTCGGAAGACGGCGACCCGGTCGACGTGCTGCTGATGGGTCGCCTGCCGGTGATCCCGGGCGCGATCGTGCGCGCCAGGCCGGTCGGCGTGCTGCGCATGGAAGACGAGAAGGGCATGGACGAGAAGCTCCTGTGCGTGCCGCACCAGGCGCTCAAGTCGTTCTACTCGACGGTGCAGGACTACACCGACATCGCCGAACTCGACCGCGAGCGGCTCGAGCACTTCTTCGCCCACTACAAGGACCTCGAAAAGGGCAAGTGGGTGAAGATCATCGGCTGGGGCAATCGCGACGAAGCGAAGCAGGTGCTGATCGAGGCGATCGACCGCTACCACGGCAAGCTCTGAGCGCGCGCGTGGCGAAAAGAAAAGGCCCGGCGGTTCGCCGGGCCTTTTTCGTTGGGGTCACTCGCCTTCGTCGGTCGAGATCGAGGCGGTGACGTCGGCCTTGGGCCGGTCGCGCAGCTGCCGCCCGGTGACCATGAAGTAGGTCAGCTCGGCGACGTTGGTGGAGTGGTCGCCGACGCGCTCGACGTTCTTGGCGATGAACAGCAGGTGGGTGCAGGCGGAGATCTGCCGCGGGTCCTCCATCATGTAGGTGAGGATTTCGCGGAACAGGCTCGAATAGATCGCGTCGATCTCGTCGTCGTGCTCCCACACCGCCACCGCCTGCTGGGCGTCGCCCTCGACGAACGCGGTGATCGCGGCGTGGAGCTGGCGCTTGACCATGTGCATCAGCCGCACCACGGCGCGGGTGGCGGGCACGAGCGGCATGGTGTTGAGCACCATCGAGCGCTTCGCCGCGTTGGCGGCGTAGTCGGCGACGCGCTCGAACCCCGAGGCGGCGGAGATCGCCGAGACGACGAGGCGGAGGTCGTCGGCCACCGGCGCGCGCAGCGCGAGGAGGTGGAGGGTCTTCTGCTGGATTTCCGCTTCGAGGCGGTCGATCTCCTGGTCGCGCTTGATCACCTCGGCGGCGAGGCGGTCGTCGCGTTCGAGGAGCGCGCGGGCGGCCTCCTCGATCTGGTTTTCGGCCATGCCGCCGATGCGCGCGATCGACTTCAGCAGGTCGCCGAGCTCGCGGTCGAGGGCTTTCGCGGTGTGGGGCAGGTTGAGGTTCGGCATTCCTGGGTTTTCCTCCGAGAGTTGCCTCAGGCCTGGCGGCTCAGGCGTTGCGGCGGCAGGGCGGTTTCGGTCGCCGCCGGAGCCGCCGGAAGATAGGCGGTGAACACGCTGCCGAGGCCGACGGTGCTGTCGATGGTGAGCACGCCGCGGTGGCGGTTCATCACGTGCTTGACGATCGCGAGGCCGAGGCCGGTGCCGCCCATCTTGCGCGACCGTGCGGAATCGACGCGGTAGAAGCGCTCGGTCAGGCGCGGGATGTGTTCCTGGGCGATGCCCTCGCCGTGGTCGCGCACCGCCACCGCCACCACCGGCCCTTCGGCCTCGCGCGGCATACTCACCGGGCCGTGGTCGAGGGGCGCGATGCTGATCGAGACTTCGGTATCGGGCAGTGTGTATTTCAAGGCGTTGTCGATGAGGTTCTGAAACACCTGGGCGAGTTCGTCGGCCTCGCCGCGCACGTTCGGCAGGCGTTCGGGCGCGGTGATCGCGACCTGGACGTTGCGCGCCCGCGCCTTCGGCTCCAGGCCCTCGACCACCGAGGCGACGACGCGGCGCACGTCGACGCTGCCGGCGGGCTGGGTGTGCTCGTTGAGCTCGATGCGCGACAGCGACAGCAGGTCCTCGATCAGGCGCGCCATCCGCGCCGCCTGTTCGGCCATGATCCCGAGGAAGCGGTCGCGCGCGTCGGCGTCGTCGTGCGCCGGGCCGCGCAGGGTGTCGATGAAGCCGATCAGCGAGGAGAGCGGCGTGCGCAGCTCGTGGCTGGCGTTGGCGACGAAATCGGCGCGCATCTGCTCCATGCGGCGGATCGTGGTGATGTCGTGGAACGAGATCAGGATCGCCGCGTCGCCCGCGATCTCGCCGGGCAGCGGCCGGATCGCGACGATGAAGCGGCGTTCGACCGGGATCGGAAGCGAGAACTCGATCTCGCGGCCGCCGTCCTCGAGTTCGTCGAGCGCGGCGAGGATCGGCGGGTGGCGCACCAGCGAGGAGACGTCGCGGCCGGCGAGGTTGCGCCCGAACAGCGCGCGGGCGGCGAGGTTGGCGCGCAGCACGCGGTGGTCGGCGCCGAGCATCACCACCGCGTCGGGCAGGGCGTCGAAGACGTCTTCGTAGGCGCGCGCGCCGAGTTCGGCGGCGCCGAGGGCGCGGCGCATGTCGCGGCGCATCTGCGAGATCGCGAATGCGGCGGCGGCGGCGACGCCGCCGGTGCGCATCTCGGGCGGCTGCGGCGCGCCGCCGAGGGAAAGCTCCTGCACGTAGCGCAGCAGGCGCGCGAGGTCGATCAGCGGCGCGAGGCCGATCGCCGCGGTGGCGCCGGCGATGCCGCACCAGGCGGCGAGCGCGGTGACCGCGTCGAT
>QKGW01000106.1 GCA_003250275.1 Alphaproteobacteria bacterium | reverse complement strand
CGCGCCGCCCACGATCACCCAGCCCGACACACCCCTGCCGCAGCCCGCCGACCCGGCGCTGATCGCCCGCGGCAAATACGTTGCCGAACTCGGCGACTGCGTCGCCTGCCACACCGGCCGCGGCGGCGCGACGATGGCGGGCGGTCTGCCGCTCGAAACCCCATTCGGCACGCTCTACTCCACCAACATCACGCCCGACGCCAAGACCGGCATCGGCGGCTACGGCTTCGGCGCGTTCGATCGCGCGATGCGGCGCGGCATCACCGCCGGCGGGACGCACATGTACCCGGCGATGCCCTACCCCTCCTACGCCCGCATCGCGCCGGACGACATGTACGCGCTCTACGCCTACTTGATGCAGGGAGTGAAGCCGGTCGAGCGCGCCAACACCCCCTCCGAAATCGGCTTCCCGTTCAACCAGCGCTGGGGCCTCGCGTTCTGGGACTTCGCGTTCCTCGACGCCGCCCCCTTCGCCGCCAATCCGCAACGCGACGCGGTGTGGAACCGCGGCGCGTATCTGGTGCAGGGGCTCGGCCACTGCGGCGCGTGCCACACGCCGCGCGGCATCGGCTTCCAGGAAGTCGCGATGACCGAAGCGGGACCGGACGGCGGCAAGTTCGTCTCCGGCGCGAAGGTCGAGGAATGGAACGCGATCAACCTCCGCAGCCTCTGGACCGTGCCCGACACCGTCGAACTGCTGCGCACCGGCCAAAATCGCTTCGCGATGGTTTCCGGCTCGATGACCGAGGTGATCCACAATTCGACGCAGAACTTCACCGAGGACGACCTCGTCGCGATCGCGACCTACCTGAAATCATTGCCCAGCGACCACCCCTACGCAGCGCCTCCCCCGCCGGTCGCGCGCAACGTGCCGCAGGCGACGTTCACCACCCGCGGCGGCCTCGCCTACGCGCAGTTCTGCTCGGATTGCCACCGCCTCGACGGCGCGGGCGTGGAGCGGGTGTTCCCGCCGCTCGCGGGCAACCCCACGGTCGCGGCGGACGACGCCTCGACGCTGCTGCACATCACCCTCACCGGGTGGAAGACCGCCGAGACCCAGGCCTATTCGCGGGTCTACACGATGCCCGGCTTCGCCCGCCTGAACGACGCCGAGATCGCCGAGATCCTCACCTTCGTCCGCTCCAACTGGGGCAACGCCGGTGCGGCGGTCGCGCCCGCGGCGGTGAAGGCGGCGCGCGCCACCCTCGACCCCAAGATCGACTCCTCGACCTTCGACACGCCGCGCCTCGCCGACATCCTCAAGGAGCCGAACGCGGCACAACTCGTGCGCGGTATGCGCCTCAACACCGAAACCCACGTGCTGCTGCCGAACAACGTCGGCAACGCGCTCAACTGCACCAGTTGCCACCTCAACGGCGGCACCGTGGCGGACGGCTCGCCCTACGTCGGGGTTTCCGCCTTCTTCCCGAGCTACAACCCGCGCGCGGGGCGCGACATCACCCTCGAGGACCGCATCAACGGCTGCTTCCAGCGTTCGATGCACGGCACGCCGCTCGCGAACGACGGCGACGACATGAAGGCGATGGTCGCCTACTTCGACTGGATGAAGCGCGAGACCAAGCCCGAGGACAAGGTCGCCGGGCGCGGCATCGGCAAAATCGACCGTTCGATCAAGCCGAACCTCGAAAACGGCCCGAAGGTTTACGCCGCGCAGTGCGCGGTCTGCCACGGCGACAACGGCGAGGGCCTCAAGAACGCGCAAGGCGAGTTCGTTTACCCGCCGCTGTGGGGACCGGAATCGTTCAACATCGGCGCGGGCATGGCGCGCACCTACACCGCCGCCGCGTTCGTGAAGCGCAACATGCCGATCGGCTTCCACGAGAAGTTCCCGCTCGGCCAGGGCGGCCTCTCGGATCAGGAAGCGGTGGACGTGGCGGAATACTTCAGCCACATGCCGCGCCCCGACTTCCCGCCCAAGGTCAACGACTGGCCGAACGGCAAGAAGCCGCCGGACGCGCGCTACTGAGGCAAGCGAAACGAAGCCCCGGGGTCTCCCCCGGGGCTTCGCGCATCAGGCGCGGATTTCCTGGCGCTGGAACACCACGTAGGCGGCGGTGTAGACCAGCACCATCGCGGCGACCAGCCCCGACATCTGCGGCCACACCAGCAGCGCGCTCTGCGCGAACGGCAGCGGCATTCCCATCAGCGCGCCGCGCAGCTGGCTCATGAACACCAGCCCGAGCGAGCGCGTCGCCGGGTCGAGCAGACCGGTGGTGATCTCGGCGTAGAGGGTGTTCGGCGAGATCCGCGCGATCGCGTGCGCGACCTCGGCGTTGTTCACCGCCGACATCGGGTCGAACACGTCGACCGGCGCGACCGCACCGGCGACCGCCGGGGTGATCATCCCCCAGAACAGGCTGAACACCAGCCACAGGGTGAGCGACGCGAGCGCCGAGGTCGCGGGCGAGCGGAACACCGTCGAGAACAGCAGCGCCGCCGCCAGCCACACCCCGGCGTAGGCGAGCGAGGCGACGAGGAAGCCGAGGCTGCGCGCCACCTCCTCGCCCGACGGTGGCAACCCGAGCATCAGGATGCCCATGCCGGTGACGAGCAGCCACAGCGTCACTAGGCAGATCCCGACGACGAGCAGCCCGCCGAGGAACTTCCCGGCGAGTAGCGCGTCGCGATAGATCGGCTGGGAGAGCACGCGGCTCATCGTGCGGCGATTGTACTCGCCGTTGACCGCGTCGAACGCGAGCGTGATGCCGACCAGCGGCAACAGGAAGCCGAGGAACCCGACGAACGACGGCAACGGGTCGCGCGCCGTGGTGAACAGCCGCAGGAACAGGAACGGGTCCTGCCCGACGGTCTGCTTGATGTCGCCGATCGCGCCGTAGATCGAGCCCAGCGCGGTCAGAATCACCAGAAGCATGACGAGATGCATCCGCGGACTCGTCATGTGGTCGGCGGCCTCCTTGAAGGCGACGACCGAAAGCCCGGTAAAGGGCGAACCCTCACGCTGCTTCATGATCCACCTGTTCGAAATAGCGGACGTAAACCTCGTCGAGGCTTGAGCGGTCCATCGACAAGCGCTTCACCGCGCCGCCCGCCGCGACCAGCGCCCTGGCGATGTCGCCGCGCACGTCGCGGTCGGCGTCGACGCGCACCGCGCCGGACCCCGCCGGGGTCACCCGCGTCACTCCCGGCAGACCGCCGAGCGCCGCCGAAGCCTCGACCCCGTCGACCTCGACCTCGATCACGTAGGAACCGCCGAGCACCTGGCTCGCGAGATCGCCGACGCGCCCGACCAGGCCGACCTTGCCGTGGTGGAACAGCGCCACCCG
>QKGW01000012.1 GCA_003250275.1 Alphaproteobacteria bacterium | reverse complement strand
CGCGCCCCGAGACCACGCTCGAGATCCTCGCCGCGCTGAGGCCGGTGGTGCGCGAGAACGGCACCGTCACCGCGGGCAACGCCTCGGGCGTCAACGACGGCGCGGCGGCGCTGCTGCTCGCCTCGGCGGCGGCGGTCGAGGCCCACGGCCTCAAGCCGCGCGCCCGCGTGCTCGGGATGGCGACGGCCGGCGTGCCGCCGCGGGTGATGGGCATCGGCCCGGCGTTCTCGACGCAGAAGCTGCTCGCCCGGCTCGGCCTCGCGATCGGCGACTTCGACGTCGTCGAGCTCAACGAGGCGTTCGCGAGCCAGGGCATCGCGACCTTGCGCGAACTCGGCCTCGCCGACGATGCGCCCCAGGTCAATCCGCACGGCGGCGCGATCGCGCTCGGCCATCCGCTCGGGATGTCGGGCGCGCGGCTGGTGATGACCGCGGTGCACGCGCTCGAACGGCGCGGCGGCGGCAGGGGGCTGGCGACGATGTGCGTCGGCGTCGGCCAGGGCGTCTCGCTCGCGGTCGAAACGGTTTAACGGGGAGGAACGAATGATCGACAAACGGGTTGCCGATCCCGCTGCGGCGGTCGCCGACATCAAGGATGGCGATACCATCCTGATCGGCGGTTTCGGCGAGGCGGGCAGTCCGATCGAGCTGATCCACGCGCTGATCGACCAGGGTGCGCGCGATCTCGTGGTGGCGAGCAACAACACCGGCAACGGCCAGGTCGGCCTCGCCGCGCTGATCGCGGCGAAGCGGGTGCGCAAGATGATCTGCTCGTATCCGCGCTCGTCGAATTCGCGGGTGTTTCCTGAGCTTTACCGCAAGGGCGAGATCGAGCTCGAACTGGTGCCGCAGGGCACCCTCGCCGAGCGCATCCGCGCCGGCGGCGCGGGTATCCCGGCGTTCTTCACGCCATCGTCGGTCGGCACGGTGCTCGCCGAGAACAAGGAAACCCGCAGCTTCGAGGGCCGCGACTACGTGATGGAGCGCTGGTTGCGCGCCGACTTCGCGCTGGTCAAGGCCGAGCTCGGCGACCGCCTCGGCAACCTCACCTACAACAAATCGGCCCGCAACTTCGGCCCGATCATGTGCATGGCGGCGCGCACCGCGATCGTCCAGGTGTCGCGCATCGTCGAACCCGGCGGGATCGATCCGGAGGTGGTGGTGACGCCCGGCGTGTTCGTCGGCCGCGTCGTCGAAGTGCCGAACGCCGCTCACGAATCCGTTCTCGTCGCGCAAGGAGTGACCTACCCATGAGCGCCGATCTCACGCACACCGGCCTGACCCGCGAGCAGATGGCGCGCCGCGCCGCCCGCGACATCCCCGACGGCGCCTACGTCAACCTCGGCATCGGCATCCCCGAGCTGGTCGCGGCGCACATCCCGCCCGGCCGCGAGGTGGTCTACCACACCGAGAACGGCGTGATGGGCTTCGGCCCGCCGCCGCCCAAGGGCGAGGAGGATCCGGAGCTGATCAACGCCGGCAAGAAGGCGATCACCCTGCTGCCCGGGGCGTCGTTCTTCCACCACGCCGACAGCTTCGCGATGATCCGCGGCGGCCACATCGACTTCTGCATCCTCGGCGCGATGCAGGTGGCGGCGAACGGCGACCTCGCCAACTGGTCGACCGGCGCGCCGGACGCGATCCCGGCGGTCGGCGGCGCGATGGATCTCGTCGCCGGGGCCGGGCGCATCGTCGTGATCACCGAGCACGTCACCAAGGACGGCGCGCCCAAGCTCGTCGAAACCTGCACCTATCCGCTCACCGGGCGCGCGGTGGTGGCGCGGGTGTTCACCGATCTCGCGGTGATCGACGTGATGCCGGAAGGGTTCCTCCTGCGCGAGATCGCGCCGGGGGTGGAGGTGGACACGGTCAAGCGCCTGACCGGCGCGCCGCTCGCGGTCGCGCCGGATCTCGCGGTGATCGAGGCCTAGAGGGTGAGGGCCCGTTCGAGTTGCGCTGCGGCGTCCTGCAACACCGGCAGATAGTCGCGCCGCAGCGCCTCGACGGAAACCCGCGTCGCCTGGGTGCTGACGTTCATCGCGATGCTCACCGCGCCGTTGCGGTCGTGGATCGGTACCGCGACCGAGCGCAGGCCGATTTCGAGTTCGCCGTCGCACAGCGACCAGCCCTGGGCGCGCACGCGGGCGAGGCGTTCGGTGAGGTCGGCGGGCGTGGTCAGGGTGTTGTCGGTGAAGCGTTCCAGCCGGGTGGTGCGGAAGAAGTGCTGGAGCTTCTGCGGTTCGAGGTGCGCGAGCAGGACCTGGCCCATCGAGGTTGCGTGGGCGGGCAGCCGGGCGCCGACCGCGAGGCTCACCGTCATCACCCGGTGCCGCGCCGCCGAGCGCGCGACGTAGGTGACGTCGCCGCCGTCGAGCACCGCCGCCGAGGAGGACTCCTTCAGGGTCTCGGTGATGCCGGCGAGGAAGGGTTGGATCGTTTCGGTGATCGAGAGGGACGAAAGGTACGAGTAGCCGATTTCGAGCACCTGCGGCGACAGCTCGTAGTACTTGCCGTCGGTCCGCGCGTAGCCGAGCGCGCACAGGGTGAGGAGAAAGCGGCGCGAGGCGGCGCGGGTCATCCCGGTGCGCTCGGCGACTTCGGTGAGGGTCTGGCGCGGCGTGTCGAAGCCGAACGACCGGATCACGGTGAGACCGCGGGCGAACGACGTGACGAAATCGGGGGAGTCCGGTTCGATCATTCTGGTTGAAGACCTTCACGGTTTCGGGTGGGAAAAGGTTCGTAATACGAACAAGTGCACTCTATCAGAACGCGTTCGATTGACGCAAGCCACCTCTTCGGGTAGCGTCCGTTTGTCGAACAAAAATCCGCATAACGGACATTTTGTCCGGATGGAACGACGAGAACCATGATCACGCAGGCACAGACGCCGATATCCATTCCCGACGCCGAGGCGGCGGTTTTCGTCCATGTGACGACGCCGCGCCGCGTGGTGTTCGGCCGCGGCGTCTCCGGCGTCGCGGCGGCGGAACTCGCGGCCTTCGGCGCGCGCCGGGTTCTGGTGATCCACACGCCGGGCCGCGCCGCCGTGGCGAAGCGCGTCGCCGCCGATCTCGGCGCGGCGTGCGCGGGGATGATCGGCACCGCCCGCCAGCACGTTTCCGATGCCGACGCGGCAGCGGCTGCGGCGAAGGCGATCGATCTCGGCGCGGACTGGCTGTTCGCGATCGGCGGCGGCGCGGCGACCGGGCTCGCCAAGGCGGCGGCGCTCGAAGCCTGCGTCGAGGTGGCGGCGATGCCGACCACCTATTCGGGCTCGGAGATGACCTCGATCTGGGGCATCACCCGCGGCGGCGA